>CAZEAH010000001.1:0-27325 GCA_964510075.1 uncultured Leptospirales bacterium
AAATATAATAATTCAGAAACATCCGCAACTGTAGAGTCGTTTTTATTCTGAATTATGCGCAATATATGCCCCTGGCGACCGGCCGGACGGAACGTGCCGCGATACGGGGCCGACGGAAAGAGATACCGGAAACGGGGAGTGCGCGGCGGGAGTCTCAGAAATGCCTGCGAAAGAAACGCTCGATGCCCTGCCAGATTTTTCTGCGCAGGTCGAGCATGCGCACGCTGTTGACGGAAAGGTCGTCGTGGCGGAAGTAGCGGTCGTTGATGAACAGGGCGCGCGACACGGAAAGCCGAAGGAGCGGGACCTTCCCGCGGCCGTGGCGCAGCATGATGTGGCTTTCGAACAATGGAGAGTTGAGAGCGAACGGCTCGCCGACGGTCCACTCCTCGCTTCCGAGCGATTTCCGCATGGATTCGAGCAGGCCGCGCGCCGTCTCGTCGGGGCAGGTCTTCACCGGCGATCCCCGGTCCATCACCACGTTGTTAACGGTTACCAGAGGCCTCGGCCTTCCCGGGTCCGCGGCGTTTTTGGGGCCCACCGCCATCATCGTGTGGCAGTCGAGGACCAGCCGTATCCGGCCGGTCTCCAGGATCTTTTCGACCGCGCCGTGAAAACCGTGGTAGTAGCGCAAGAGCAGGTTGTTTATCGCGATCTCGTCGGGAAAGACCCCGGGGGGGTAGATGGGAACGCCCGCGCTCGTGCTCTTCTTCACCACCCCGTCGTCGGTGCGCGGCGCGAGCATCAGGTGGTGCCGGTCCAGGTCGACGAACAGGCGGCTTATGGGCGAGTCGATGCGCTCGGCGATAGTATCGCCGAAGTCGAAAAGCACGTCGGCGCAGGCGTCGGACTCGAAGAAGAGTTCGAAGTCGCCGAGTATTTCGTATCCGGCGAGCTCGTCCGGAACGCTCCGCCCGGCATGCGGTACGAGGATGAGGATGGGAAGGCCCCGCTTCATGGCGTCCGGCACGCACCGGCCGGCGGCCGGAACCCCGGGGCCATACGGGCGGGGCGGCCCGTTGCGTTGTACAGTCTTACAAGTTCGTCGTTCATGGTCGTTGCGGGAACGGCCGCCGCGCGGCAAATTTGTACGGGTACGGCAAAATACTATTGACGGAGCGGAGAGTAAAGCGTTAATTCAATTGTTTTCGCGCCCTCCGGGACGAGCGGACCGGCATCGCGCCGTTTCGGGCCGCCGGCGAGGCGTGGTGCATCCGGAAGGGCGGTTTGTTCCGCCGGGGAAAGGGAGCGGGACGGGCGCCGGACTCCGGCGCGACAAACTCAATCAGGAGATAGCGATGCGAGCATACAAGACCGACGAAACCGGGGAGGCCATCCTCGAGATTCTCACCGCAAACGCCAAGGCGACCGCGGAGGACATCGCGCGCCAGCTCAACGTGACCGAGAGCAGGGTGTCGAAATACATCAAGCAGTTCGAAAAGGACAGGATCATTCTGAGATATAAGACGCATGTAAACTGGATGAGGGTTCGCAACAACCAGGTGCGCGCGCTCATCGAGGTGAAGGTGATCCCGGAGCGCGGAGTGGGTTTCGACGCGGTCGCCGAATCCATCTACCGCTATCCCGAGGTGTCGTCGGTGTTCCTGCTGTCCGGAAGCTACGACCTTCTGGTGCAGGTGGAGGGGCCGACGCTCCAGCAGGTTTCACTCTTTGTGTCGGAGAAACTCGCGACGATCAAGAACGTACAGTCCACCGTCACCCACTTCCTGTTGAAAAAATACAAGGAGGACGGTGACGTGCTCGTCGACCAGCCCGAGTCCAAGCGTCTGCCTATGAGCTTCTAAGCCGTGACGTCTCTTTCGGCTGTTTACCGCGCGCTGTTGGCGCGTTACGGTCCCCAGCACTGGTGGCCGGGCGAAACCGATTTCGAGATCGCGATCGGCGCAATCCTCACGCAGAACGTTGCGTGGACCAATGTCGAGAAGGCCATTTGCAGGCTGAAGGAGGAAAAACTTCTCTCTCCGAAGGCCCTGCACGGCGAACCGGTCGATAGAGTGGCCCGGTTAATACGTCCCGCAGGGTACTACAACCAGAAGGCGAAAAAGCTCAAAAACTTCCTGGACTGGTTTTCCTCGTACGGCTATTCTTTTCCGCGACTGCGGGAGCTCGATGCCGGCCGACTGAGGGAGGAGCTCCTCGGGATAAACGGCGTCGGGCCGGAGACGGCCGATTCGATTCTGCTATACGCACTCGAAAAAAGGATTTTCGTGGTGGACGCCTATACGAAAAGGATTTTCGGCCGGCTCGGCATCCTCGAGGGAACCGAGGGATACGATGAGATCCAGCGCCTTTTCCACCGCCGCTTTGCCGCCGGCGTCCGTGAATACAACGAATACCATGCCCTCATCGTGAATCACGGCAAATACGTATGCAGGAAGAAGCCGCTGTGCGCCGAATGCTGTCTTGCGCGGCTTTGCGCTTTTAAAGGATCCGGCCGGGCTATTTGACGCGGATGAGCGAGCAGACCTCGCCGGTGTCGCTCGAGGCGGTCTCCGTGTTGTAGATGTCGAGCGACCACTCCCCGTCGACCACATAGCAGTAGCGGAAGGCTCCCGGATGGAGTTTTTTTCGCAGTCTCCAGATGCCGTCGCGGCCGCGCGAAAGGGGATCGTTCTCGGGGTTCCAGTTGTTGAAATCGCCGACTATGGAGACCATGCGCGCCTTCGGGCGGTGCAGCCGGAATTCGACCGTGCGGGCGTCGAGTGAACGATAGGTTACCTGCGGCCCCTCGAAGTCGTTGAAGGCCGGGAGGATCGAGACATACGAGCCCATGCCGTCATCGTCGCTTGCGGGATTGCGCGGATCGTGGATCCAGACGCCGTCTACGATGAACTTGTAGCGCGGCTGTCCGCCTTCGAGTCCGCGGGTCAGGAAATGGTACCATACGCCGTTCGCGCCCCGTTCCATCGCCAGCGGTTTCCAGTGAGAGAAGTCTCCGGCGAGAAGCACGCGCTTCGCCGCGCGGCTTTTATATGTTACAAGGATCCCCCTCTCCACAACCTGTTTCTGCCGTTCCCTGTCATAGCGAATAAGTTTCATCTCGGCAGGCATTCGCGCTTCCCGGAGAAAACGCAGATCGTAGTAGTTGTCCTCCTTGGGTGCGGCGCCCTCCATGGGGCCGAAGGCGGTGAGCAGTACCGGCAGGAGCGCGAAGATGGTGCGGAATCCCATGCTGAGGACCTCTGTGCCAAAATGAGTTACAGCGATATAGTACTTATGTCGATAACTAAAGAGAAAATATTTATGTAAAAAAGAACCGGTGCCGGAATTACGCGCCCGGCGGCGAACGAAAGGCGCGCTTTTCTTCCGTATGACGCGCGGGCACACGAAAAGTAATTGCTTTTTATAAAACGGTGGATTGTGCTGAATTATGTCGCTTTTTGGCCGTGCGAGGCGCCGCGCCTCTCCGGCTCAGGGCGTACAATCCGCCTCGGGACTGTAAACGGTGATGGGCGATAGCGAAGAAAGGACAGCATACACGCCGGAAGAGCAGAGCGAGATCGACAGAATACTGGGCCTTCTGCCGGGCGAGTCTTCCGGCAGAGATGCCGTGGAAGAGTCGAGGCCCGCTCCGTCCCTGACGCGGACGATGGTCGAGGACGAGGATGCCTATGACCTCAGTTCGGACCTTGTCGAAATCGATGAAACCTCATCGTCGGCCGCCGATGAGATAGAGGACATCACCGATATCATCGAGATGGTGGAGGAGCCTTCCGCCGTCGAAGTTCCGGAATCGAGAGAGCCGTCATTCGAAGAGGCGCCCGCGGCCGAAGCCCCGCCTGAAATGGAAGTGCTGCCCGAGGAGGAGTTGCCGGCTTTCAAGGAGGAAGCCGCGCCCCCGCCTCCACGGCCCGGCAGGAAGGCGCGCACATCGCTCGAAGAACTCGACGAGCTCACCTCGATGGAACCCGAATCGGTGGATCTTCAGGATGTTTCCGACGACCGTTACGTCGACGAGGTGGAGGCCCCGCGAGCGCCCGAAATTGAAGAACCCGTCGGAGCGGAGGAATCGATCGAGCCGTTCGACATGGATCTGGGCGGCCTCGAGGAGCCTGCTCCCAGGCCGTCCGGTATGCGGGTCGAAAAAGAGACCGATATCGATATCGGCACTCTTTCGGATATATCCGTAGAGGAGATACAGGACATACCCGACGCGGGCGCCGCAGATATACCCGAATTTGATCTGGGTGAAATGGTCCCCGAGGGGGAGATGCCGCCTTCGCCTCCTCCCGCGCGCGAGGCCCCGGCCGCCGACTACATGGAAGATTTCCACGACGAAGGAATTCCGGAGCCGCTCGATATGGGGGAAAGGCCTCCTGTGTCTCGAAGGGCCGCCCCCGCGGCTGATCTCGATATCGGAATGGAGCGGGAGGAGATGATTCCCGGCATCGGCCGAATCGAGGAGGCGGTGAGCACTGAGGAGATCCCGGATATCGAAGAGGAAGAGCCCCCGCCGGAGCCTGAGAGAAAGAAAAAAGAGCGTGCCGAGGCGAGGCCGGAGGAAGAGGACGAGCTCTCCGATCGCGACATCCGACGATTGAAAAAAGCGCTTCTTCTGTTCCACCCGGCCCTGCGAAAGGCCGTTAAAGACGCCATTCTTAACGACCTTCTGCCGCCGGCGGACTCGCGGCATCTCATCGATATGATTCTCTCGGGAAAGCCCGAGGACAACGTACACCGCTTCCTCGAGAAAAAACTCGGGCGAAGCATCGATATAAGCGAGGGACCGGCGCCGGGAAGGCGTGTGCTCACCTCGCGTCCCGAATACACGCGCGAAGGCCTCGAGCGCCAGAAGCGCCTGCTTAAGGCCACCCGCATAGGCGGTATCGCCGCGCTGGCGGCGTTTGCGGTCACCATCCTGAGCTACCAGTTCATCTACAAGCCGATGATGGCCAAGCGGCTCATAAAGGAGGGCGTTGCGCTCATCCGCGAGCAGGGCGATCCGGTAACCAAGAAGGTGAAGGATTTCGAGAAGGCCGAGGAGCTGTTCGCCAGAGTTGACGCCGAATACGCGAAGGACTACCTCCCCGGCTACAACGCCTACGCCCGGGCCTATTTCGACAAGCGCGAGTACGAGCTCGCGCTCGGCAAGCTCGAGCGCGCGAACAAGATCGATCCGGTCGATATCGACACGCTCAATAACTTGGGCTACTTTTACTCAAGAGTGCCGGAGGGCGTGTATAACAGGATCAAGCGGGCCGACGAGAAGGACTCGAAGCTCGATAAGGCGATCAAGTACTACCGGTACGTGCTCAACCGGAAGCCCGAAAACGTGACCGCGCTTTACGGCATTGGGAACGCGTACATGTACCAGGGGCAGTACATCAAGGCCCGACAGTACTATGAGGACATCCTTAAGGTCGACAGCAAATCGGTCGTGGGCTATTCCGGTCTTCTCAACCTCTACATCGAACGCGACGTGATGCCGCGGGTGATGGCAATCCACTCGGACCTTGTCGACAAGAAGATTCTGACCGATATCCCGTCGCACCTGCTCGGAAAGCTCGCCGCGTATTACATCGGGAAAAAGCGCACGGAAAGCACCAATATCCGCGTTGATTTCGGCGTTCAGTCCTCGCGGTTCAAGGATCCGGCCGACAATCCGTTTCCGGCCGCCAGGGCGGTCCTGGACGCGCTCCACCGGAAAGACCCGCGCTATCCGCAACAGTACGTGCTGTACGCCAGGCTCAGCAGGGAGGAAAAAAACCTCAAGCTGATGGAGAACTACGTTCACAAGGCGCTCAAGGAGGAGCCGAATTACTTCGCTGCGTTGCACCTGCTGGGCGAGTATCATTACGCGGTCAAGGAACCCGTTAAAGCCTTCGACGCGTTTAAGCGGGCCGTAAAGGCCAGCCTCTCCCCGCCCGACTTCACCTACGAGGATTTCTATTTCGAGACCGAAAACGTCGGCAACAGTTATTTTTACATGGGCAACGTCTTCTACTATTTCTTCGACAGGGTGAAGTACCGTTTCGGCGACGAGCTCGAGGAGGAGCCGCTTGACGCCGAGGTCGAGCAGCAGGCGAATTATATCATCGCGCGCGAGAAGTACGAGGCGGCGCTTAAGGAAGGATTCAGGTCGCCGGAGCTCTTCTATAATATCGGCCGTATTCACTACATGAACGGCCAGTACGAGCGCGCGCTCGAAAGCTGGCTCGAGCTGTACGAGGAGTCCGTGGACAGCCCGGAGGTCATGCTCGCGATGGGTAACGCCTTTTACCATCTCGACAATCTGGAGGCGGGAAGAGGCGAATACCTGAAGCTCATATCAATCTTCGAGCGGCGGGCGGAGTCGATAACCAAGATTTTCCCGGACCGCGCCGACCACGTGAAGGTCTTTCAGACGCTCGCCACGGCATACAACAACCTGGGCGCCGTATATCAGCGCAAGAACGACGAGACCAGAAGCAACGTGAGCTACTGGAAGGCGATCGATTACGCCAAACGCATCGATCGCGAGAACGAATTCGCCCGGGTGAACATGGCCCGCGCCTTCAAGGAACGCAGCGAGCCCATCAAACCGATCCTCGACGAAAACATCCCCTTCGCTCTGTCCGTCTACAGCAAGGACATGCGCTGAGCCGCCCGAACGCCGCCAAAGCGTTACGGCGTTCGGAAAAAAACTTGTAAATCTCGCGGCCCGCCTTATTATGTCTCATCCGTCCAACGAGATATCCCGATGACTGTTTCCCGGGTACATTCAGGCGCGGCTCCGGCAGGGGCCTTTTTTACGGCCGCGCCCGTACGCCGGGCGTGGAAAAAGAAATGAAACCGGATACGCTGTCCACAGCCGAAGACCTTTTCGCGTTCGCGCCTGAGGAGCCCGACGAAGCCGTTGTCCGCGGCGAGGAGGAGATACGAGCGCTGCTTGAAGCCGGGATCGTGCCGGTCGGCCCGCGTTTCGAGCTGCGCGCCGAGTCCTGCGCTCTTAGGCTGGCGCACGCCAATAACAAGATACTTTCGCTCTCCAATTCCCGCACGCGCATCCTTGCCCACCAGGTGGAGAGCACGCACCGTATCGTCAACAGCCTCAAGCAGCGCTTCATCATCGCCGACGAGGTCGGCCTCGGCAAGACGATCGAGGCGGGGCTGGTCATCAAGGAACTGATCTACCGCCACGGCTATTCGAGGATACTCATCGTCGCCCCCGCGTCGCTTTTGCTCCAGTGGCAGCACGAGATGGAGAACAAGTTCAACGAGCGTTTCGAGGTTCTCGACCGCCGCTTCATCAGGCGGGCGGAGTCCCTGGGTACAAGGGGTTCCAATCCCTGGCAGTCTTGCGGAAAGGCGATATGTTCGCTCGATTTCATCAAGAACAGGTCCTTCAGCGAGAGCCTGGCCTCGTGCCGCTGGGACGCCGTCGTATTCGACGAGGCTCACCGCCTGCGGCGGGACTCGCAGCGCAGTACCCTCGCCTACGCGGTCGCCGAGGTGCTGTCGCGCAACACGCGTTCGCTTCTTCTACTAACCGCGACGCCGTTCCGCGGAAAGATCGAGGAGCTCTATTATCTGGTCCGGCTGGTCGATAAAAACCTTCTGGGGCCGTTCCAGACCTTCTACAACCGGTTCTGCACCGACAATGCCGACCTCGCGGAGCTTCGCGACCGTCTTTCGTCGGTGCTCATCCGCCGGACGAAAAAGGAGGTCGGAGGGTTCACCCGGCGGTTCGCGCGGACGGTGCGTTTCGAGCTGTATCCGGAGGAGCGCGCGCTGTACGACGCGACGACACGTTATGTGGTCGAGGAGTTCAACAGGGCCGTGCAGACGGAGAACAGGGCGGTGGGATTTGTAATGACCGTTTTTCAGAAACTGCTCGATTCGTCATCGTTTGCGCTGCTTACGGCGCTCGCCAACAGGCGTGAGAACCTCTCGATCATGCTGGAGCGGGCCGAATCCGTCCCAGCGGCGGACGGGTTCGATCCCGACGACGCGGACATCGACGACGAGAACGCCGACGAATCGGTGGCCGCGCTGGCGCGCAAAAGCGCCGCGGAGATCAGAGAGGAGATCGCCACGCTCGACCGCCTTCTGGCGCTCGCGCGCTCCATAGAGCGCAATAAAAAAGGCGAAAAACTCGTCTCCCTCCTGCGCCAGCTCCGAAGGAAGGGGTGCGCGAAGTTCATCATATTCACCCAGTTTCGCACAACTCAAGAGTACCTTCGCGGCCTGCTCCGGGGGTTCGATGTGGTCCTGTTTCACGGCTCCATGGACAGGGAGGAGAAGGAGAAGGCGATCCTGGACTTCAAGGGCGACGCCGAGGTTCTCATCTGCACCGAGGCGGGCGGCGAGGGCCGCAACATGCAGTTCTGCAACATCCTCATCAACTACGACCTTCCGTGGTCGCCGCTCAAAATCGAACAGCGCATAGGCAGGATACACAGGTTCGGCCAGCCCCACGACGTCTTCATCTACAACTTCTCCACCCGCGATACGGTCGCCGAGCGCGTACTGGAGGTGCTCGAGAAGAAGCTCCGGCTCTTCGAGGAGTCGATCGGGGTTCCCGATGTGCTGCTGGGCCAGATCGAGGACGAGCTCGCCCTTTCGAGCCTGTTTATGGAGATGGCTGCCGGAGGGAAGCCCCGCCGGAGAATCCTTGCGGAAATCGATGAACGGATCGAGAACGCGCGGCGCAGTTACGAAAAGCTCGCCGACCTCACCGTGGCGCGGAACCTGGACTTCAATTACGACGAATACTACTCCATAACCATGAAAGAGCGCCAGTTTTCAAACCGGCGTATCGAGCGCTTCGTCGAGCGGATGGCGCAGGAGGACGGTCTGGTCGGCGAGTACCTCGGAAGGAGGAACGCGCGGACAGGGCTGTACCGGATCAAGCGCCTGCACGGACGCCCCCCCGAGACTCCCTGCTACGGCAGTTTCGACAGCAGGGTGGCGCTCGATAACGAGGGGATGGAATTTCTCGCTTTCGGCCACCACATAGTGGACACGCTTTTCGAGCACTGCGTTTCCGACGCTTTCGGCGGGAAGACGGGAGTGAAGCTCATACGATCCGCGGTGCCGTACAGGGGTATGGTCTTCTGTTATCTGGTCTCCTGCAGCGCGCTTTCGAATACGCAGGAGTTTTTGGTTGTCGCGGCCGATGGAACCGAAAGGGACGAGGGCGAGCTCGAGGAGGTGGAGAGGGAGTTTGTCGAGCAGGAAGGTGCCGCTGCCGCCGGTGATGAACTGGAAGGCCTGGTCCGCACCGTCCTTTCCGGTCTGGATCGGTGTTTCGAGGAGGCACGGCGCAGAGTGCGTGAAAAGGTGGAGAAAAGGCTTGGCGAACTGCGCGAGACGTTTGAACTTTCAATCGATCCGGAGATCGAAAAGATAACCGAGGCTTCCGAAAGCCGAATCAAGGAACTTTCCGAGCAGCTCGAACGCCAGGAATGCAGGCAGAAGTGGTACGGAAAGGATATGCGCAGCGCGCTCACGCGCACGAAAAATGAGATCGCACAGGTCGAGCTGGAACGTGAACGACTGCTTGCTGCATACCGCCGTTCCGGCGAGGCCAGACCGCAGATACGGCTCGTATGCGCCGGGGTGCTGATCGCCCTTCCGGCAAAGCTCAGCCCAGATGTTTTTTGAAGGCCACGAGGGCCTTTTCCGGGACGTCGACGAATTCGATTCCCATGCCGGCCTTGCTGTCTTCCGATTCCTGCTCGCGCTTCCAGCGAATAACGCCCTTCAGGCTGACGGGTTCTTCGCCGGGGACATACAGGGCGAGTTCTACAGGGGACCCCTCTTCCATGGGTTCAGGGGTGGTGATGAAAAGCCCGCCGCTGCTCAGGTCGAATGTCGCGCTGAGCGTAAGGCCCTGGTCGGAATGGACCTCCGATTTGATCCGCTTTTTTACCCTGAGGTGTTTCCTTTTTTCTTCCATGATCACTTCCCCGATAACGAGTGTAACGCACGCTCCGCCATGACCGCCTGGCAGGTGAAACCGGGGGAACGGCATTCCCCCCGGCTCCTCGATTCTCTTTTCCTTTACTATATACATATTGACAAATAATACAATAATTTTTTTACTTCGTATCATGCGGCGGGTACAACGCGTACGAGCATTACAGGCCTGAACGACAGCGCGGACAATGAACGACAGATCTCTCCCAATACTGTATCTCCAGAAGCAGGTGGTGTTTCCGTACTGTAACGTCTCCTTCAGGTCGACCAGCCGCACCCTCTCCGGGATCGGCCAGGGGGACAGGGTGGTGGCGCTTCCGGTTCGCACCGTGCTTGACGGCCTGTTCCCCCGCGGAAGACTGGCGACCCTTTCGGAGGTGGTTGAAATACAGCGGGAGGATGACGCCTGGAATGTTCAGCTTAAGGGCGTCTCGAGGGTGTTAATCCGGCGTGTCATCAAGTTCAGCGCGGTCGAATACGATGCGATCGACGAGACCGAGCGTGCCGGCCAGGAGCGGCTGCGCGAGGACCTGCGCAAAAAGTCACAGGAACTTATATTCCTTATAAACGTCAACGAGTCGGACAAGCTCATCCATCTGCTCAATTTCCTGGTGAACCTTCCGCAGCTTTCAGATTTCGTGTCGAATTATTTCATTTTGAAATTTCCGCGCAGGTATGAGATATTCACCGAAAGGGACGTTGAACTGCGCGCGCGAAAACTGCTCGTTGTGCTCGACGAGCTGATCGCGGACCTGAAGGTGAAGAGGGAAAGGGAGCGGTAATGAAGAAAAGCGTGGTAAACGACGACGTTTTCTACACCATCGCCTGGTCGCGCCTTATCGCGTACGAGAAGCATTCGGCCTCGCGGATCCTGCCCGAAATGCCGGGCATACTCTGCCTTCTTGAACGCCGTCCGCGCGGCGCCATGAAATATCTGATTTTCTACGGGTGCTGGCGCGACGGGCTGAGGATGGCCCTTAAAAATTTCCTTGATCCTGACTTCACTAAATTCCCTGCCATAAACGCGGGGCTCAAGGGGCGCAGCCTTTTCTACAAATACTCCGTGGTCGATACCAGTATGCAGGACATGCAGGACATCATGTTCTGGCTTATCCGGACCTACAGGCCGGAATTCAACGCGCTCGAGGGATTCGAGGACTCCAGGCGGTATAAAAACATATCGATTAGAGAGATGGATCTGGGGGAGGACAGCGTGATCGAGCGTCTTCCGAAAACCGGGCTGTAAGCCGCCTGCCTACTTCCGCTCGGGCGCGAGCCTGAGATCCTCCGCGGTGTATATGTGGGAGACGTTCCGGTTGAGCGCTATGAATTCCAGCACGTATTTCAGCCGGCATGCCGCGTCGAGCGGGGAGGCGACGCTGTTATCGGTTCGGGGCGACGCCTGCATGATTCGTTTGACGTTCATGCTCCTGGCGTCGGGATCCGGCTCGAAAACGTCCGCGCGAAAGCGCAGGTAGGTTTCATAAATAGAGCGGATTATCGCGTCGGAACGGATGAGCCAGGCGATGTGCAGGTTGGAGTCGGAATCGTGCATGTTCCGTGTGAAGTATTTGAGTATCCGCAGAACGATTTCCGGGTAGAGGTGCTCGTTGACGAGGTCGATCACTCTGGCCTCAAGCTCCGGGTCTATCATCCGCATCGAGGGGTAGGCGAGGCTCGGGATGTGGGCGATGCCGGTCCTGGCCTTGAACGCCGCGTAATCGAGAAACCGGTCCAGCGAATCCTTTCGCATGATGTCGGTGTCGCGGTAGGTGTCCTCAAGAAGGACGGACGCGACCGCCTCGAGGTCGCGTTCTTTCAGAAGGTTCTCGATGTTGATCGACCGGCTGGCCTCCAGCGCCGCCGTCAATTCCGCCACGCTTCCGTTGAGATACTCACCCATCGTTTGAAAGCCTGTTGAATCAAAAATTCCGGCGGGCGGCAAGCCGTACCGAACGGTGGAAGGGCTCCCTGCTGTTGTATTCGTACACATTGCGGACCGAGGATACCAGGGAGTACTGGTATACCGTGAATTCCGCGAAGCCGAATACCGCCATCCTGAATTTATTATCGTCCCGCCACGCATCGTAGATTAGATAGATAAAGGCGGAGTTGGTCAAAAGGGCGAGGAGGCCTTCCAGGTACCTTCCGGTGTAGAAATGCCCGAAGCCCGGAATGAGGACCGATCCCCCCACCGAAAGAGCCAGGCTTTTGCGCGGACGGTTGATCTCCTCATCGATGAGACGTTCGAGTTCACGCGCCCGGTCCGCGTATGCGCCGCCGGGGAACGATGCGTTGTGCGCTTCGAGGGCCGTCCTGGCCCCCTCGAAATCCGACTGCAGCGCCAGTGCGAAACAGGCGTCGATTCCCGCCTCTTCCCGGTGGAGCCCTTCGGGATACACGGAGAGGTATTCCTGATAGGTGCGCAGAGCGAAGAACGGCGAGCCGGTCATAAGGCGGATGTACCCAAGGGAGAGAAGGGCCTTCTGCGCCTCGGGCTTCTCGCGGTATGTCCGGTAGCAGTGCGAAAAGGCTTCGGCGGCCTCGTAGTAGTTTCCCCCACGGTAATAGGCCTCTCCCGTAAGCAGGAGCGAAACGGGAACCAGTGCTCCGTCAGGGTACAGGTGGCGGTACCGCATCCCTTCGGTGACGGTCGAGTAGTAATCGCCGCCGGCCAGGTTCGTTTTCATGAGAGAAATGATGTCTTCCCCCGCGGCGAGGACCGGACACGGCCGCAGCGAGATGAGCAACGCGATCGCCATTGCCGTTGCGCCGATAATGCCTGTGGTGCGGAGCTTCACGGACGCGCCCTATCGCACCGGCTCAGGAAGTATGCCGTCCGCATAGGGCCGGTAGTCGGGCACCGAGTGCACTATGCCCGCGCCGAACCGTTCGGTCTGCGCGCGGTTGAATTCGCCCGCGGCGTTCCATGCCCCGTAGATGCTGCCGCCGTACGCCAGGACGGCGAAAAAACCGAGCGTAAAGGCGACATTGCGATGCCCCTCCCTCCATGCGAGCGCCGTGCCCGCACCCAGGGCAAGTACGGTCGTTATGCTCCAGAGACCGTCGGCGAATCTTCCGGCATAGGTCTGGCCGGCCCCGGGGAGTGCGGCGGAGAGCGCGGCGGCAAGCGGTTTCGACCGCGACGGAAGAGCGTCGTAGGCCGAGAGCCGGTCCCGCAGTGTCGGCAGAACGGAATGCGGATAGAGCTCGGATCCCTCACGGGCCATTCGGAAGGCGGGGGCGAATTCGCCGGCCAGAACGCGTATTTCCACGGAGCGTATGTAGAATTCCTCGCCGGCCGGGCCATCGGGCCAGGGGGCGGCGTTTTCCAGCGCGCGCACCGCCTCCGCGTACGCGCCGAGACGGGAGAGCGCCCGGGAGTACAGCAGAAGCGAACCATGGTCGAGGCCGGTAAGCGCCGGCCTGAGGTTTTGCACTACCGTCCGGTACTGCCCGGCGCGGTAGTAGTTGACGTTGATGAAATGCTCGAGCTCGCGCTTGCGATCGGCCGGCAGAAACGCCATGAGCCTCCTGGTTTCGGCGATGCACTCGAAATGGCGCCCCTCGGCGTACAGTGTGCGGATGAACGCCGACTGCATCTTAAGGAAATCCTCTCCCGCGGCGAATAGCGTTCCGGGCGTCGCGACCGCCAGCAAAAGAGCGGCGAGCAGCCGCGTCGCGGGCGGAAATACGGCAATTCCCGTTATGCGTGTTCGCACCCGTCATCTCCCCAGGACTTCCGGCGGCAGAGGATCCTCCCCGGGCGGGGAATAGGGATTGCACCTCAGTACACGGTCTCCCGCAAGGAGGGAACCCGCGAACAGGCCGAAGCGTTCGACCGCCGCCGCGGCATAGGCGCTGCACGTGGGATGAAAACGGCAGTTGGGGCCGTCCTGCGGCGAAACCACCACCTGGAAGAATCGGATGAGCAGGTGTCCAGCCGCCTGGGGCGCTCCGTATGCCGCGTGTCTGCGGGCACGCCTCGAACGCTCGGAAGGGATCAGCTCGTCGCCGACTTTAACGTCCGAATTCCATGGTATGAAGGAATCCTCCGCGGCGAGCTCTCGTGTGGAGAGTATGAGGAGAAAAAGGGCGATGCACGATGCCAGCCGTTTCATGCTCATTTCGCGGATCGTTCTTTCAGGTGTAATAGCGCTTCTGCTCGCGCACGGTCGACACGGGGAACCTGCCGTAATTGTGCCCGGGCCAGATCTTCGTGTCGTCGGGCAGGCGGAGTATGATGTTGATGATCGAGTTCATGATCGCGGTCTGTGACCCGCCGGGCATGTCGGTGCGCCCCATGCCTTCGGTGAACAGCGTGTCGCCGGTGAACAGATTGCCGCCTGCAAGCACACAGATGCTTCCGGGGGTGTGCCCCGGCGTATGGATGATGTCAAGGCTCTGCCGGCCGAGGGGAATGGTCTCTCCGCCGCGCAGAAGCATGACCGGTTCGGGAGAGACCCTTCCGCCCAGTGTGAGCGAGAGCACGCGGTTGGGGATGCTGCGCGCGTGTTCCGCGTCTGCCTCGTGGATGAGGAGGGTGGCGCCGGTCTTCTTTACCACACGGGCGTTTCCCGACGTATGGTCCCAGTGGCCGTGCGTGTTTATCACATAGCGCACCGTAGCGCCGTGGCGCTCGACGGCCCCGAATATCTCGCCGAAATCACCGGCGGGATCGATGAGCGCGGCCTCGCGCGTCTCCTCGTCGCAGAGGAGGTAACAGAACACGGACATCCATGTGACTTCGATCTGTTCGATGATCATAGGGTATACTCCGGTGCGGAGCGGGCCGTCTTCCGGTGACGCGTGCGGGCCGCGGCCGGACCGGAACGACGTTGTACCAGCTTCCGCGGGGTTTTGGCAAGATAAAAAACGATTGCATTTATCGATTGCCGGAAATATCGTTTTGACCGACCGCATTCAACAGCGGAGGGATAACTGCATAACGAATGGGCACCGAAACCTTCATCGATCGATTCATGCGCTCCCTCGATGCTCTGAGGGGAGTGCTCCCGATAGGCTGTATGGACGTCATCGTGCGGAGGGACGGCGCCTATGTTTCGAAGATGAAGAAGCTGTTCGATGAATCCTTCCCCGTGGTCTCGCTTTCGCGGCTTATCGAGACAGGGGCCCTCGGTTCGGTCAGGGGCTCTCCGGTGCTCGATCTTAAATTTACGGGCGCGGGCGGGGACGTCTATTCGTCGCTTTTTCCGCTCACCGGCGAAGACGGCGCCGGATACATCATGATGCAGGGCTCCACGCCGCTCGGAGAGACAGGGAAGGCGCTGGGGCTCTTTCTTGCCGATCTGCTGGCGGATCAGGCGGACGGAACGGCGCGCGAAACCGATGATGCAGGCGATAAGTATCGCGAAGGCGTACTCGGCATGCGCGAGATTCAGGCCAAGCTCTTTCCCCGGTTCGAGGACGTGGAGGGTCTGGACATCGCCTCCGTGTACCTGCCCGTGGAACTGATGTCGGGTGATTTCATCGACGCCTTTTTCCTCGACAAGGACACCTACCAGATCACCGGCTGTGATGTGACCGGTTACGATGCGGCCTCGTCATACGCGGGAGCGGCCATGCGGACGCTTATCAAATCCCTCTCATCGAAAAAGATCGTTCCGTCGGCGCTGGTGGACCTGGCGGTTTCAAAGCTGGACAAAGTGCTCGACGAATTGCACTCCCTTGTCTACATGACGATCTTCCAGATTGAACCGAAAACCGGGAAAACGAGGATTTCCTCACTCGGCCGACTGAATACGATTTTATACAAGGCCTCCAAAAAAGGCTTCATCGTACTCAATAAAACCTCAATCGGGAGCGATCTGTCCAAGCGGCATTCCTTTAAGGACATATCGTTCGTTCTGGAACCGGGCGATATACTGCTTTTCCATTCAAACGGCGTTGTGGACATCCCCACCGAAGACGGCAGGGCGGTCTTCGGGGAGGAGAGGATCGTCCAGTGTCTCAACGAAAACCTTGCCGAATCGTCAATGGAAATCGTCCATGCGCTGGTGGAGTCGCTGTCGGCTTTCACCAATCACTCCGGTTTCGCGTTCGATGTTCTGTTCGTCGGCATAAAGAAAACTTGACGTAAGGGAATCCAGCAGGGATGCTGCCGAGTCCCTGCTGGGCGCGCTAACAATCAAGGGGAAAAACATGAAGTCTCTGACGATAGCTCTGTTCAGGATGCTGCCGACCGGTATCCTCTCGCGCTGTTTCGGATATGCGGCGCGGCTTCCGCTTCCGGCTTTTCTGCTCGACCGGATAATACGCTGGTACTCCGCCCGGTTCGGCGTTAAAACCGATGAGATCGACAGGCCCGCCGGCGGGTTCGGATCGCTCGACGCCTTTTTTACCAGGAGGCTGAAGCCGGGCGTGCACCTTGTGGACGGCGGTCGGAAATCCATCGTATCGCCGGTAGACGCCCGCGTCGACCAGTGCGGTGAGATTGACGGCGACACCGTGTTTCAGGCCAAGGGAATCGGGTACGCGCTCGCCGATCTCATCCCCTCCGATTATCACCGGAATTTTATCGACGGTTCTTTTATGACACTGTACCTCTCACCGGGCGATTATCACCGCATACATTCCCCTGTTGCCGGCGAGGTGGCGGGATATTTCGCCCTGCCCGGCAGGCTGCTGACCGTTCAGGACTTCATGGTGCGCGGCGTCCCGGGCCTTTTCGCGAAAAACGAACGACTCATCAGCTACATAGAGGGCGCCGGCGGACCGGTCGCGGTCGTCAAGGTCGGGGCCATGAACGTCGGGCGTATAACCGTTTGTTATGACGGTGTTGTGACAAATCGAGCGTTCAGGCGGAGGGTCGAACACTTCTATCCCCAAGGGGCGCGCCCGCGCGTCGAAAAGGGCGGCGAGCTGGGGGCGTTTCATATGGGCTCGACCGTCGTGCTGCTTTTCGCCAAAGGCGCGGTGAGACTCGAGACCTTCGAGCCCGGCGCCCGTGTCCGGGTCGGCCAGAGAATCGCCGATTTTCGATAGACTATTTTTTGCCGATTCCGCGTTTCGCACATATCTTACAGTGCAGGAGGCGGCGACATGGTTCCGATGCGAACGGCATCCATCACGACCCACATCAACTCGCAGATTGCGATATGGCGAAAACAGCGGGAGAGGATAGACCTCGACGCGAAGAAGCGTGATTCGGTGCGGCCGCCCGGAGTGTTTGTGACGGTTTCGCGGGAGTACGGGTGCGGCGGCTTTGAAATCGCCGAAAGAACCGCGGACATCATAAACAGGGAGCACCGCCCGTCGCCGCAATGGGTGCCCTACGACCGGGCGATCCTCGAAACGATTATGGAGGACCTGGGGCTCACCTCGAGCCTCATGGAGACCCTCACCTCGCCGGCGAGAAAGCAGATTGACGATTTTCTCCAGACGGCGCTCGGCGAACTGCCCCCCCAGGTAGTGGTCTACCGACGGCTTGCGGAGACCGTCCGGACGCTTGCCACGAACGGTAACGTCATCATCGTAGGAAGGGCGGGGAGGGCCATCACCCGCGGCCTGGATCGCGGGTACCACGTGCGGATTGTCGCGCCGCTCGAATGGCGGGTTGAGCGCATCGCCGGCCTGTGCGGCCTGACGCGCAGGGAGGCGGAAAAGATGATTCTCGAAAAGGGGAGTGCCCGCGAGGATTTTCTCCGCCGCTACGTGAAATTCGAAAGCACCGAGCCCGAGGACTATCACCTGGTCATCAACAACGCGCGGCACGGCATGGACGGCACGGCCAGGATGATCGTCGCCGGACTTTCGACGATGGGACTGCTGGACTGATCCCCGCATGGAGTACACCGGAACGCTTCAATCGTACGAGCTGGAAAGCGGCGTGCTTTCTTTCGATGCGGCGAAGGGAATCCTGGTGTGCCGCGAGCCGGGCGAAGGGCGGCGAAAACGATGGGTCAAGAAGCTGGATGGCGTCGCCTGCATAGGGAACATCACCGAGGACGGCGAGCGCTTCTATGTGGCCTGCGAAATCGGGGAGGCGAGCGGTCAGTTCCTGGCCGTCGAAAAGAATACCGGGGAGACCGAGTGGTTCATCCCGGGACGGTCCTTCCTTCAGCTGGTATACGGTGAGGGACTGTATCTTATCTTCGTCGATGGATCGATGAGGCATTATCTTCTCCGCGTCGATACGGCCGACGGTTCCACGCTGTGGCACCACGGTGTGGACGAGGACCTTGTGGAATACAGCTTCAGAGGGCGGACAATCACCCTGCGCTACGCCTCCGGAAAATCGGAAGTCCTCGATACCGAATGCGGCCTCCGGGCGCGTTGAAACAACGGTACTTTTCTCTCAAACATCAGGCGCCTTCTGTCGATAATTTCATTAGAAGGGGCGTAGTGTCGGCGGCTTTTGGCCCGGCGGCGCGGCCGTGACGCGCGCTCCGCAATCGGCGGAATTACCACAGGATGACGAGCGAGGATATGCTATGAGAACGGCGGTACCTAGGGAAGCGGTCGACATCTACAACCACGCGCTGGCTCTTTCCAGCAAGGGCGATTACGGGACCGCGCTGCGCGAGTATTCAAAAGCCATCGAGCTCTATCCGCGCTTTATCGAGGCGTACAACAACATCGGCGAAATATATTCGCGCATCGGCGACAGGGAGCACGCGATTTCAACCTACATGCGCGCGCTTTCGATCGAGCGGAACCATAAAATCCTCCTGAACGTGGGGGTCGAGTATTACAACAGGCATGACTACCAGTCGGCGCTCAAATATTTCAAGGAATCGCTTTCCAGGGAGCCCGGTTTCCTGGAGGGGAATTTCTACCTCGGCATGACGCTTTTCAACCTGAAGGACCTTCGTTCCGCGGAGGGCGCCTTCGCAAGGGTCATTTCCATCGACTGGCGCCATCTCAAGGCGAATTATATGCTGTCGTATATCTACTACGAATGGAAGGAATACGCAAGGACCATCGAGTGCCTCGACCGCATCCGCGACATCGCCGACGACAAAAAGTTCGTAAACAAGTATTACGGTTTCTGCCACTATCACCTGGGCAATTTCGACGAGGCGATCCGCTATCTCACGGTCGCGCTCGAGTCGAGCCCGCGGTACGCCAAGTTCCGCAATTACCTGCGCGAGCTTACCTATGAAAACAAGTTGAAGGAGATCGGCGATCTCGACGCGCGCGTCCGCGAGATGGAGACGAAACTGATGAATTCGAAGCCCACCATCCGCGAGCTTTCCCACCTGAGCATGCTCTACATTTTCAAGGGAGAGTATAAAAAGGCCGAAGACCTTCTCCTTGCCGCCCGTCGGTAGCCGAAGGATTACCGGCCCCCGCAGCCTCCGGTCGTGCCGGTATGTCCGTCGAAGGGGGCGCGCCTGGCAGGGCAGTCGGCGCGGGGGCACCTGCCGCAGTTGATGAATCCCTGGTCCGACGCGAACAGTATCCCCGAAAGCGATTTTAACGGTTTCATCAAAAGGCTGTCCGTAAGCGCCACGCCTATCCGGGCGGCGGATTCCCCTAAGATCGCGAAAAGCTTCCGTTGCTCCTCCATCGGCCAGGCCTCGAGCGAGCCGGGATTTATCATCGAGAGGGGGCCGGTGTCGTGCAGTTCGGCTATGTGTTTTTTAAGCGATTCGACCGCCGAGCCGAGCGCGATGGTCGCTATTACGTCGGCCCTGAATCGGTCGAGCATATCGCTGTACGAATGCACCCATTCCTCCATGCGGGCTCCGCAGGTGGCGATAAAGGGGAAAACCGTATGCAGACCGGCGAGTTTTTCGGCGGGCAGAGATCCTTCCAGCGGAATTCCATCGAGGTCGACTCCGTCGGCACGTACGCGGGTAAGGCGTGAGGCGCGGTACACGGCGGAGGGACTGCCCGCGGCCTCGGCCTGCCGGGCCATCTCCTCCACGCGTCCGGCCTCGCGGCCGTCGGATGGGAGCCTGAGAGCGGTTCCGAGGATACCCCGGTCGATGGAAAAGGGAATTCCCTCGAGCACGGTTTCCATCCCGCCGGGTCTCATCCGCGAATGCGGCTTAACACGAACAGCCGGATCCGCACGAATCGCATCCGCCGGCCCCGCACGAGTCGCCGTACTTGGCGGTATCGTTGATCTCGAGAAGCTTGATGTGGAAATGCAGCGTCTTTCCCGAAAGAGGATGGTTAAGATCGATCGTCACTATTTCGTCGGTAATTTCCGTGATCGTCGCGGGAACACGCGCCCCGTTGTCGAGCTGAACGCCGATCGTCATACCGATCTCGGGATCGAACTGCGATCGAACGTCAGCAATCGGAAACAGGTGCAATAGCGAATCGTCGTAGTCCCCGTAGGCTTCGGCCGGGGGAAGCACGATATCTATCTCGTCGTCGA
This sequence comes from uncultured Leptospirales bacterium, assembly GCA_964510075.1. Lineage (GTDB taxonomy): Bacteria > Spirochaetota > UBA4802 > UBA4802 > UBA5368 > MVZN01. Next base: position 20,273 of record CAZEAH010000001.1, read on the forward strand.
TTTTCATGCCGGCCACGGCGCTGTCGAAACCGGGAATGACCATCCCCGCGCCCAGCTGAAACTCGAGGGGCTCCCTGTCGGTCGAGGTGTCGAACACCTCTCCGTCTTCGAGAGAGCCGGTATAATGAACGACCACGTATTTTCCGTTTTCAATCATGAGAATTCTCCTGTAGTTTTAAGTGCGCGTCCCGGGTTCACCAGTCCGTCATATCGAATTTCCAGTATGGTCCCTCCTTTACGAAGGAAAGCTCCATGCCGTTCTGTGCGGTCAGAACCGCTCCGGCGTCGCGTATTTCGCATTTACGTATGCCGCTGTCCAGCGCCTTCCCCAGCGCGTCGTCGTTCAGCGCTCGCGCGATGCGCATCTGCAGGCCGAGATAGGCCGCGGGCGAAAGGTGCGAGAGCTGTTCCGCCTGCACGTTCAGGCGTTCGGCGAGTTTTTCCCGCTGCCGCTCTCCCATTCCAGCGATGAGGGCGGTCATCGCGGTGATACGCCGGAGGCTCTCCGCCGAAAGGACCGAAAGCATGAGTTCCGGGTTTCCCCGGTGATACGCCTTCTGGATTACGCCGAACGCCTCCTCGGGCGTGAGAGGGCCGCGCGAGGAGCACGATAGTGCGAATATAAAAGCGGCAAGCGCCGCCGGGAGCGCTCTGCTCAGTATACGCATGAAAATTTTCCGTCCCTTTCATCTATTATCATGTTATCGATCAGTCGCGTAGAACCGAAAAAGGCCGCCACGGCAAGGACGTTCTTGCCGGAGAGGGTGTCGGCGGGCTGAAGGTCACTGTAGCGCACCAGACTCGCGTAATCAATTTTATCGGGCTCTCCGGCGGCGAGCGCTTTTTCCACCTCGTGCAGTATCGTCCCGGCCGAACGCTCGCCGGAAGCGATTATTTCCTCGGCTCTCCTCAATGATTTGTGGATGCAGAGCGCGCGGCGTCGCTCGGTCGCATCGAGGTGCTTGTTGCGCGAGCTCATGGCAAGGCCGTCGTCTTCGCGTACCGTGGGGGATATGACTATTTTCAGCGGAAAATTGAGGTCGGCCACCATCTTTTCCAGGCTTACCGCCTGCTGAATGTCCTTCTGGCCGAACACGGCCACGTCGGGGAGCACGATGTTGAAGAGCTTGCTGACGACGGTGAATACCCCGCGGAAATGGCCGGGCCGATGAGCGCCGCAGAGGTGTTCCGTGAGGAGTTCGACGTCCACAAAGGTGCGGCGGTCGCTGTACATCTCGTCGTCGCCCGGTACGAAGACCAGGTCGACTCCGGCATCGCGGGCGATCGCGAGGTCGCGCTCGAGGTCGCGGGGATAGTTCGAGTAGTCTTTGGGATCGTCGAACTGTATCCTGTTTACGAAGATGCTCATCACCTGAAAGTCGGACAGTTTACGCGACGCCTCGACAAGGCTGGTATGCCCCCGGTGCAGATAGCCCATAGTGGGAACGAAACCGATTGTCGCGCCCTCCGCGCGCGCCGAACGCACGATCGAACGGACGTCCTCAATGGTGTGCACTGTGTTCATCGCGGTCTCCTGGCCCGGTCCGCCCGTGCGGTTTCCCGGTACTCCGGCGGGAAAGCATGCGGTGCGCTGGATGAACGAAGCCCCGTGCCGGAGCGATCGTCATCCCCTGCGTAGAGGATAGTTCAGCGCGGCCGTTTCTGTCAATCTTTTTGATTGCGGCCCGACCTTCATGTCCCGCGGGCCGCGATCACCATCATGTCCCCCAGTCCGAAACGCTTGGCGGCCCGGTCGGCGAGACTCCGCGATACGGTGCCGGGCGCGCCGAAACCGCTGCCGTAGGTGAAGCATGTCTCGATCCTGAAGCCCTTCATCTCGAGCAGCCGTTTCATCTGGGCGGTCGAAAAGAAGTACAGGTGCTCCGGGAAATTGTAGTACCGCCATCGCGCCCCACGCAATCGCATAAAGGCCCCCCCCGCGCGGCAGGTCGAAAGATAGAGCCTGCCTCCCTCCGCGAGATCGCCGCGGATCTTTTCGAGAAAAAGGTCGGGGCGGTGAAGGTGCTCGATGGTGGCCCACAGCGTTATAAGGTTAAACCTCTCTTCGTAGCGCTGCTCCAGGTAACCGCCCCGCGTCACATCGAGCCCGAGCCGGTCGCGCGCGAAAGCGACACAGCTCTCGGAGACGTCGATTCCGCGGGCGCTCCATCCGCGGGCGGCGAGCATGTTGACGAAATATCCCGCGGCGCAGCCGATATCGAGCGATGTCCGCCGCCCGGAGAGAGAACGCTCGAAATCCGCAAAGCCGAGGTCTTCGAGGTTGAGAAGAAAAAGGCGCTCGATCTGGGCCCTGGTTCCGGGCGCAAAGTAGTTGTCGTAGCCGCGGTCCGTGCGCCGGGTGAAATAGGTCGACTGATAATACCGGCCGATTTCATCCTCTGCGGGGCGGGGGGAGAGGTAGCGGAGACCGCATGAGGCGCAGCGCGCCAGCGTGAATGTTTCTCCGTTCTCCGAGCTTTTCGTGAAAACATTCCGGCGTCTGTCCGTGCCGCAGAGTATGCAGTGGGGTTCTTCCATCGGACTGGGGAATAGCCCGGTCAGCCGCTTGCGTCAAGATATTTTCTCTTCCGGATGGAGTGCTGCCCGGCCTGGGCGGAAATAATCTTGCCATTTTCGGCGCCGGGTGGTTTGTATCGTTTTGTTGTACCATAGGTCGAACTGCATACGGCACGATCAGACAGACTCCCGACCAACGCGTGCCGGCAAACAGGCGGAAAACGGACATGGATTCAATGCGGACTTCCCGGAAGGTCTTGCTGATCTCCGATAACAAGCGCGCGTCGGTCAGCATCCGCGGGGCGCTGGGCAAATTCGGGCTCGAGGTGGAGAGCAGGTACCTCAATCTGAGCTCCGTCCCGATGATTAAAAAAATTCTCGCGCGAACCGGAAATACGGCGTTCATTCGCACGGACCTGTTTCGTTTCATCCGCGAGGAGGGCGCGCCGTTCGCGCTGGTCATTGACTACGCCGCCGCCCTTGGGGCGGACCTGGGCGATGCGGACGGCAGGAAACTCCTGCGTACATTCCTCGTCTCGTACATCATACTCGCGCGGGGAAGGGGCCTGGAGTCCCTGCGGGGGAATTTCCTTCTGCTCGGGACGCCTCAGAACATCGGCGAGATAGCGCGCATCGAACAGAACCCGCTCTCGGTGCTCGATATCCTTACTACGCGGGATTCCATAGTAAACTCGTTCATCCAGGACCTTCGCTCGGACAGGCAGAAATTTTTAAGCCGCTTCCTCATTAGAGGGCTCAATACCGAGATGCCGGGCGGCGATATCGTCGATACGGTCGGCAGGTTCGTGCAGAGCGTTAACGATCGCGCGCGTCTGGCCACGGCGGAGACGGCGCCGGCGGTCGGTACCTCGCGCGAGGGGCCCGCGGCGCGTCTTCTCTACCGCATCGACGAACGGCGGGTGTGGGTGGACGGCGATATCCTCGAAGTGGATTCCGACCCCGGATACGCCGTACTCAGGGAGGGGGAGTTCTACCTGGACGGGCATTATACGAACAGAAATCTGCGAGAGGTCGACGGCAAGCTTAAAAACGCGATCGGCAGGGGGATCGCCACCCTCAAGTTCGAGGCGGACACGCCCATCGTCATCAACCTGCAGGAAGGCTGTGTTACCGACGCCAGCACCGCGGCGTCGCTCGCGCAGACCCTCGTTCACGACCTGGGCGGTTTTGCCAACATCCGCGTCAGCGTGAGCGGGGAGAACAGAAAGATACTGGAAAAATCGACGGGGTACAATCTGCTGCGGGAGTATCTGCGTTTCGCGCCGGAATCGTAAGACGGGCCAGTGCCGGCCTCAGCAGTTGCGCGTGGAGTAGCGCACCGCATCCTCGCCCACTATCCTTACCAGACCGCTCATAAAGGAATCGCTCGGCGTGATGCCGAAGGTGTGGTGCGCTCGGACGATCTTCTCCTCTCCGCGCGCCTCGCGGATGTGAAAGAACACGGGGCAGGCTCCGCGATTTTCGACGATAACGCGCTTGATCTGGGAGAGTACCTCTTCGTCCACGCCGATCGGGTCCAGCCTGATATGGATGGCCGCGATCGATTCCCTGCGCGTCTCCCTGAGCGACTTCACCTCGTTGACGATGATCTTTTTGGGCTTTTCGCTCTCGAACTCCACGCTGCCCTTCACCATGACCGGTTCCTCGGTGGAAACGAGCTTTTCGTATTTTGAGAGCACGTCGGGGAAAAAGAGGGCCTCTATCGCGCCCTCCATGTCCTCGAGTTTCCCTACGGCGAAGCGCTTTCCGTTTTTCGATATGCGGGCCTTGAGGTCGCTCACGATGCCGACTATCGAAAACTCAGCCGAGTCCTGGCCGCCCGCAAGGGCGGAGATACCTGTGCACGCGAACGTTTTAATCTCGCGCTCGTACTTTGCAAGCGGGTGGCCCGACACGTACACCCCCAGCACCTCCTTCTCGTGCTGGAGCTTGACGTTGTCGTGCCATGGCTCGATCTCCGGGAGCTCGTCGACGAGCCCGGCACGCGAACCGGAAGGGGCCGAATCGAAGAGGTTCCCCTGGCCCGAGGCGCGGTCCTCCTGCAGGCGTCTGCCGCTCTCCAGCAGCATGTCGACGGAATGGAAAAGCCGGGCGCGGACGGGGTGTATGGAATCGAAGGCCCCCGCGCGTATAAGCGACTCCATGGCGCCCTTGTTGACCGCCATGAGATCGATCTCCTCCAGGAAATCGTCCAGGGTCGCGAAACGCTTTTTCCGCGCGCGCGCCTCCAGTATGGATTCTATCGCCTTTTCGCCGATGCCCTTGATTGCCGAGAGTCCGAAGCGGATACAGCCGTTCTCGGTGGTGAAGTCCTTCCTGCTGTGATTGATGTCGGGCGGGAGGATGGTGATGCCGTTTTCGCGGCAGTCTCCCACGTATTTGATTATTTCATCCTGGTTGTCGGGCTGGTACGACAAGAGCGCCGCCATGTACTCCAGCGGATAATGTGCCTTGAGATACGCCGTCTGGAAGGAGACGAGCGCATAGGCGGCTGAATGCGATTTGTTGAAACCGTACCGTCCGAACTTCTCGATCTGCTCGAAAATGCTCTGGGCGATTTTTACCGGTATCTTCTTGGACTCCGCCCCCTTGAGGAACTTGTCCTCCATCTGCTTGATTATTTCCGGGATCTTCTTGCCCATCGCCTTGCGGAGCTTGTCGGCCTCGGGAAGGCTGAAGCCGCCCAGCACCTGCGAGATGAGCATGACCTGTTCCTGGTACACGATGACGCCGAGCGTCTCCATGAGGATCGGTTCGAGAAGCGGGTGTTCGTAGCGCACCCTGTCCGGATTGCGCTTTCGCGCGATAAAGTCGTCGACCATGCCGGCGTCGAGCGGACCCGGCCGGTAGAGAGCGTTGACCGCGATGATGTCCTCGAACTTGGTGGGTTTGAGCTTGCGGAGGATGTTCTGCATTCCCGCGCTTTCAAGCTGGAACACTCCCTTGGTGTTGGCCTTCTGGAGCAGAGTGAAGGTCTTCCGGTCGTCCAGCGGAATCGAATCGAGGTCGATCTTCACCCCGTGATTTTCCTCGATATACTCCACGCAGCGCGTGATGATGCTCAGGTTCTTCAGGCCGAGAAAATCCATCTTCACCAGGCCCGCCGCCTCGAGCGTCACCTTGTCGTACTGTGACGAGACGCTGCCGTCCTTTGCGTCTTTGTAGAGCGGCACGTACTCGGTCAGCGGATCGCGGGAGATGACGACGCCCGCCGCGTGCTTTCCGGCCGAGCGCACAAGCCCCTCGAGCGTAAGGGAAATGTCCACCAGCATGCGCCCGCGCTCTCCGGTCGAGCGGATCTTCTTGAAGTCCTCCGAGGCGTCCAGCGCCTCCCTGAGCGAGTCCTCCGTGATGAGCTTGCTGATTTCGTTCGCCTCGGAGAAGGGGATGCCCAGCACCCTCGCCACGTCCTTTATGACGGCCTTGGCCTTCATCTTGTTGAAGGTGATGATCTGGCTGACATGGTCCTCGCCGTACTTCTTCTTTACATAGTCGATCACCTCTTCGCGGCGGTCCGCGCAGAAGTCGATGTCCATGTCGGGCATCTCGTTCCGGTCCGGGTTCAGGAAGCGTTCGAAGAGCAGATTGTATTCGAGCGGGTTGAGGCTGGTAATGCCCAGACAGTACGACACCATGGACCCTGCGGCCGAGCCGCGCCCCGGACCGACCGGTATTCCCCTGGCCTTGGCGTAGTTGATGAAATCCCATACGATAAGGAAATACCCGGAGAACTTCATGCCGGTTATGACGCGAAGCTCGTAATCGATGCGCGCCATGACCTCGCCGGGTATGTGCCGGCCGAAGCGTATTTGCGCTCCGTCGAGGACGAGCTGTCTGAGGTAGGTGTCGAGCGTAAAGCCTTCGGGAACCTGGAAATTCGGGAGGATAGGATTGTTGAGCTCGAGCTCCAGGTCGATCATTTCGAATATCCGATAGGTGTTGTGCAGGGCGTCCGGAAAGTCCGGGAACACCCGCTCCATCTCGGCCTGAGTCTTCAGATAGAACTGGTCCGAGGAGAAACGCATGCGGTTCTCCTCGTCGAGGGTCTTGCCGGTCTGGATGCAGAGCAGGACCTCGTGCGAAAACGCGTCCTCTTTTTTGAGATAATGGCAGTCGTTGGTGGCGATGAGGTCGATGCCGAGCTTGGAGGCCATGGTAACCAGCGCGGCGTTTACGGTCTTCTGTTCTGGAATTCCGTGGTCCTGGAGTTCCAGGAAGAAATTGCCCTCGCCGAATATCTCTTTCATGCGTCCGGCCACGCCCGAGGCCTCTTTCGTCCTTCCCTGCAGGATGAGCGTGGGTATTTCTCCCGCCAGGCATGCGCTCGAGGCGATCAGGCCGCCGCTGTGTTTTTCGAGGGTCTCGAGGTCGATCCTCGGTTTATAGTAGAAGCCCTCCAGGAATCCAATCGACGAGAGCTTCATGAGATTTCGATAGCCGGTGTGGTCCCTGGCCAGAAGGAGCAAATGGTAGCCGGCGTCTTTCACCCCGGCGCGGGCCTCCGTTTCGAAGCGC
>CAZEAH010000002.1:0-23837 GCA_964510075.1 uncultured Leptospirales bacterium
GCGTTAAGAGAGTTCAGTGCATAAAAATTCTCGGCGGTTCGCGCAGGCGATATGCAACGGTGGGCGATATCATCGTTGTCGCCGTTAAAGATTCTCAGCCTTCGTACGGATTGAAGGACTCGACCGGGAAAAAAGTGCACACCAAAGCGGTGCTCAGGGCGGTTGTCGTTCGTACGAGCAAGCCGGTAAGGAGAAAGGACGGGTCGTACATCCGTTTTGACGACAACGCGGTTGCCATAATCGACGCTAAGAATGAGCCAAAGGGATCGCGAATTTTCGGACCGGTGGCGCGGGAACTTCGGGATCGCAATTTCCTGAAGATCGTTTCCCTGGCGCCGGAAGTGTTATAAGAGGCAAAGGCAATGGCAAGTACGAAATTGAAGAAAAACGATAATGTTGTCGTTATGTCGGGTGCCGACAGGGGAAAGAAGGGTAAGATACTCTTCGTTGACGTTTCGAAAGAACGGGTGGTCGTCGAGGGGATCAATAAAAAGAAAAAGTTCGTCAGACCGTCGCAGGAAAATCCCAAGGGCGGGGTGATAAGCCTCGAATATCCGGTTAACATTTCAAATGTATTGATTTTTTGCGATAAGTGCAAGAAGGGCGTTCGGATCGGAATGGAGATCAAGGACTCGGGTAAAAACCGGGTATGTAAAAAATGCGGTAAGAGTCTGGATAAGTAAGGTGAACAGGATGGCTGCAGCACGGCTTAAGGTCGATTACGACACTAACATTAAAAAGCGTCTGATGGATCGCTTCAAGTATACATCGGTGATGCAGGTGCCGAAGCTGGAAAAGATCGTTCTCAACGTCGGAATGGGTGATGCCCACTCGAATCAGAACGCTCTTAATGCGGCTATCGACGAGCTTTCAAAAATAACCGGACAGCGCGCGGTCAAGACCGTGGCAAAAAAATCGATTGCGAACTTCAAGATCCGCGAGGGGTACGATGTCGGTTGCCGGGTTACCCTGAGGGGAGCCGTAATGTTCGAGTTTCTTGACAGGCTTATAAATATAGCGCTTCCCCGTGTCAGGGACTTCAAGGGGCTCTCGGCGAAATCTTTCGACAATTTCGGGAATTTTAACTTTTCGGTTAAAGAGCAGATAATATTTCCGGAGATTGACTTCGACAAGGTGGACAAGATACACGGTATAAATATAACGATTGTGACAAATTCGAAGTCCAAAGAAGAAACCAAAGCGTTACTTGACGAATTTAGAATGCCGTTCAGAGAACAGGGGTGATTGACGTGGCTAAAACATGCATGATCGCGAAAAGCATCAAGACTCCGAAATATGGGGTGCGTCAGCACAACAGGTGCAAGATATGCGGGAGACCCCGCGCCTATATGAGAAGATTTGAAATGTGCAGGCTGTGTTTCCGCAAGCTTGCCAATCACGGGAAGGTCCCCGGTGTAACCAAATCGTCATGGTAAAAAATCTATTGAGTGGAGCAGTGGTATTATGAGCAGCGTTTCCGACCCTATTTCCGATATGCTTACCAGGATGCGCAATGCGATAAAGGCAGGGCACCTGAAGGTTGATATCCCTTCTTCAAAGATGAAAGTTGCAATCGCTAAAATTTTGAAAGATGAAGGGTTTATCAAGAATTTTAAGCTTATTGATGACAACAAACAGAAGCTTCTCAGGGTGTACCTTAAATACGGCGCGAGCAGCCAGTCGGCGATGCTGAGTCTCAAGAGGATTAGCAAACCGGGGAGAAGGGTGTATGTCGGAGCGGAGGACCTGCGCCCGATTTATAATAATGTGGGCATTTGGATTCTTTCAACATCGAAGGGGATTATCACGAACAAGGCCGCAAAGAAGCTCAATGTTGGCGGCGAAGTTGTGTGCGAGATATCATAACGCGAAATAATGAGTGAGCTGACATGTCAAGAATAGGTAAAAAGATCATTCCGATACCCGGCGGCGTAACCGTTGATGTTAAGGAGCGCAGTGTTACCGTGAAAGGACCGCTGGGGACAGAGGTTATGGAACTCATGCAGGGCATCGATCTGAATCTTCAGGGACAGGAGATAGAGGTTGTTATGAACCCGGCAGCTGGCGTGGAGCGTCTGGATGCCGCCCATGGGCTGTCCAGGGCCCTGCTTGCAAATATGGTAACCGGCGTATCGAAGGGATTCGAAAAGGATCTGGAGATCGTAGGTGTCGGTTATCGTGCCACTCAGCAGGACAAGAGCGTCGTGCTTCAGCTGGGTTACTCGCATAATGTCACCTTCACTCCGCCGGCGGGTATTACTGTCGAGGTGCTCGAGCCGACAAAGCTCAGAGTGAAAGGGATAAACAAGCAGGTTGTAGGCCAGGTCGCCGCAAATATCAGGGAACTGCGGGCGCCCGAACCCTATAAGGGGAAAGGAATCCGTTATAAGAACGAAAAGGTGCGGAAAAAAGCCGGCAAGACAGGTAAAAAATAATGGATAAAATACGACTGAAACAGAAGCGGTATACGCGCAGGCGGCTGAGTGTAAAACGGAAGATCCGTACAGTCAGCGGAAGGATGCGGGTGTGTATATCCAGAAGCAACAAGGGGTTTTACGCCCAGATAATAGACGATGCCGCCGGGCATACCGTCCTCGGCCTGTCAACGCTTTGCAAGGAGTTCCCCCAGATGAAAAACAGGGGCAACAAGGAAGCGGCGGCGGCCCTCGGCGCGTTGATGGCGGGCAAGGCAAAAGAGATGGGCGTTACGAAAGTGGTCTTTGACCGCAACGGTTATCTGTATCATGGCAAGGTGAAGGCGTTTGCTGACGCCCTGCGTGAAAACGGTCTGGAATTTTAAGGGTGGTCTCCGATGAAGGTGCTCAGAAAGAAGACAAAAAATGAAGGCCTGGAGCTGGTTGAGTAGGTGTTCACGATAAACCGGTTCGCCATAGTGGTGAAGGGGGGCAGGCGTTTTTCTTTCAGCGCTCTCTCGGTCGTTGGTGACGGCCAGGGGCATATAGGTGTCGGTTTCGGCAAAGCGAACGAGGTGCCGGACGCGATACGCAAGAGCGTAGAGGCGGCGAAGAAAAATGTTTATAAGGTGAACAGAACGCGGAACACCATTCCGCACGAAGTGATTGGAAAATTCAAGTCGGCGCGTGTTATACTCAAGCCGGCATCCCCCGGTACCGGCATTATCGCCGGGGCTTCGGTTCGCGCGGTGATAGAGCGTGCCGGTATTCACGATGTTCTCGCCAAGGTTCAGGGCTCCAGAAACCCCCTCAACGTGGTGAAGGCAACAGTCGACGGACTGCTTCAGCTCCGAAGTCTCAGAGAGGCGGCCGAGATGCGCGAAGTTCCGCTGAACAAATTATGGGAAGCATGACAGGGTGAAGTGCATGGCCAACAAGATAGAAGTAAAACAGGTAAGAAGCCGTAACGGCAAGAAGCCGAACCAGCGGAAAACGCTGACGGCACTTGGGCTGCGCAAGATGAATTCGGTCCGTGTGCATGACGACAATCCCGTGATCAGGGGGATGATCATGAAGGTACATCACCTGGTTGAAGTCAGGGAAATTAAAAAGTAGAGAGCACGTGAGAAATGGAAGAGCGCTATACACTTAAAAAGCCCGAATCGATTAAAAACAGGAAGAGGGTCGGGCGCGGTATGAGCAGCGGCCACGGCAAGACAAGCTGTCGCGGGCACAAGGGACAGATGAGCAGATCGGGAGCGAAGAGGCGCGCGTGGTTTGAGGGCGGCCAGATGCCCCTGCAGCGAAGGATTCCCAAAAGGGGCTTTAACAACCCGTTCCGGCTGGAATTCGCCGTGGTCAATCTCACCCAAATCGGCTCGCTCGGTTTCCCGGAGATAGACAGGGAAGTTCTTGTAAAAAAGGGCCTGGTAAAAGGCAGGGAGTGCGCCATCAAGGTTCTGGGAAACGGATCCATTGAAAAAGCGATAACGGTTTACGCCGACGCTTTTTCCGCGGCCGCGAAAGAAAAGATTGAAAAAGCCGGCGGGAAGGCGGTTGTCGGCAGACCGGCGGAGCAGCAGAAGGAAAGCTAAGAGGTCCCAATGGCCAGCGCAATAGTCAATATCTTTAAAATACCGGAACTCCGCCGAAGAGTTCTTTTTACTTTGTTCATACTTATTGTTTATCGGATCGGGGCGCATATACCGATTCCCGGCATTAATATCGAGGCGCTCAAATCATATTTCGACCAGGCCGCCAAAAGCCAGGCCGGCGGGCTCGTCGATTTCTTCGATCTGTTCGCCGGCGGCGCGCTCAAGCGGTTTACGGTATTCGCGCTGGGGATTATGCCGTACATCTCGGCCTCCATTATAATGCAGCTTCTTACCGTGGTCATACCTCAGCTTGAGCGTATTTCCAAGGAGGGCCCCGAGGGTCATAAAAAGATCAATCAGTACACCCGGTACGGGACAGTGTTGCTGTGCGCCATCCAGTCTCTCGGCCTTACCTTCTGGATGAAATCGATGTCCTCAGCGAAAGGCACCGTCGTGCCAAAAGATGCGGGAATAGGATTCATCCTTGTAACCGTAATGGCGATCACGACGGGAACAATGGTACTTATGTGGCTTGGAGAGGTCATCACCGAGCGAGGGATCGGGAACGGCATATCCCTTATAATTTTTGCGGGTATTGTCGTGCGTGTTCCCGCCGCGGCCATGGATACCTGGCAGAGAGTGGTTGACCGAAGCGATCCAATCATCGGCATTATCCTTATAGGAATTTTCGTTCTTGTAGTCGCCGCGTCTATTCTGCTGACCCTGGGGATACGCAAAATACCGGTCAATTACGGCAAACGAGTGGTAGGGCGCCGCATGGTACAGATGTCGTCGCAGGCGATCCCGCTCCGCGTAAACGCGGCCGGCGTTATACCTATCATCTTCGCGTCATCCATTATTCTCTTTCCGGCCCAGATCAGCAATATGCTCGGGGGGAGTGAGTATAAGATCATGCAGACCCTTCAGTACTGGCTTTCTCCGGGGCATGGCGTATATATGTTTATTTATGCAATGCTTATAATCTTCTTCTGCTATTTCTATACGGCGATCCAGTTCAACCCGGTCGATATAGCGGACAATCTCAAGAAGTACGGTGGATTTATCCCCGGCATCAGGCCCGGAAAGAACACCGCGGACTACATTATGCGTATTCTTAACCGCATCACTCTTTCGGGTGCAATATTCCTCGCGTTGATTGCGATCATCCCGGACTTCATCATACGCATATGGCCGGAGGAGGTATCGCACGAAATGGCATACCTTTTCGGGGGGACATCGCTGCTTATCATTGTCGGGGTCGCGCTCGATACCCTCAAGCAGATAGAATCGCAGTTGCTTATGCGGCATTATGACGGTTTCATCAAGAAAGGACGAATCCGTGGGAGGTACCAGTAACGGATACTTCGGCGGGTTTGCAGGCGGGCATTGGGTATATATATCTATAATAAAGAGCAGATAAAGAGGATTGAAGACGCCTGTCTGATAGCCGCAAGCGTGCTCGATGAAATTGAATCAATTATCGGTGCGGGCGTGTCAACCCACGAGATCGATGTCCTCGCTCGAAGCGCAATCAAAAAGCACGGTGCGGTACCGGCCTTTCTCGGGTATAAGGGGTTTCCGGCTGCAGTTTGCACGTCAATCAACGAGGTCGTCGTGCACGGGATACCGCGGAGGGATGCGAAATTGAAAAACGGCGATATCATCGGAATCGATATCGGTGTACACTATAATGAGTATTACGGCGATACGGCACGAAGTTACGCTATAGGTACCGTCGGAGAAAGGGTCGAAAAACTGCTCCGGGTGACGCGTGAGTCGCTCTACAGAGCAATATCAAAGGCGGTTGCCGGCGGCAGGATCTCTGACGTTTCTAATGCCGTCGAAGCACACGTTACTCGCTTCGGGTTCGCCCCGGTCGAGGAGTTTGTAGGGCATGGTATCGGAAGAAATCTCCACGAAGAGCCGTCGGTGCCTAATTTCGGCGAAGCGGGGCGGGGCCCGCGAATAAAGGACGGGATGGTTTTCGCGATCGAACCGATGATAAACGCCGGGGGGCGCGATGTGGAGGTTCTGAGGGATGGATGGACTGTCGTGACGAGGGACGGTGAATATTCAGCACATTTTGAGCATACGGTGGCGGTAGTAGACGGAAAAGCTCAAATTTTAACACGCGGTAAAAATTTTAATTGAAATAGAGAGTATATATGCCAAAAGAGGAACCCATAGAGGTCGAAGGCGTTGTGGTGGAACCGCTTCCCAACGCGATGTTCAGGGTTAAGCTCCAGAACGGGCATGTAGTACTTGCGCACATATCGGGCAAGATGCGGATGCATTATATCCGGATCCTGCCGGGGGATCGGGTCACGGTCGAATTGTCACCGTACGACCTGAGCAGAGGGAGGATAACCTACCGGGCCAAGTAGGCGGGGGGTTGTTTTTTTCGCGTTTATACAGCGATTATACGAGGTCAGTAATGAAAGTACGAGTTTCGGTTAAAAAGATATGTTCTGAGTGCAAGGTGATCAAGCGTCACGGGGTTGTTATGGTGATCTGCGGAAACCCACGGCACAAGCAGCGCCAGAAGAAGAGAACGGTTAAATAAGAGGTCATATATGGCACGTATTTCAGGTGTAGATCTGCCCAACAACAAGCGAATAGAGGTTGCGCTTACGTATATTTTTGGAATCGGCGACACGGGTGCGAAGAAAATCCTGCAGGTCTCAAAAGTAAATCCTGACACCAGGGTAAAGGACCTTACGGACGAAGAAATCAATGTTCTCAGGCAGACGATCGAGAAGAACTTCAAAGTTGAAGGCGATCTCAGGACCGAAGTGGCGATGAACATCAAACGCCTGATGGACATAGGATGTTATCGGGGGATCCGGCACAGAAGGGGGCTTCCGGTCAGAGGCCAGAATACGAAGAATAACGCGAGGACCCGCAAGGGCAACAGAAAGCCGTTGATGGGCAAGAAGAAGAAATAACGGAACCACCCACGCATAAGGAGAACTTACGTGAAGCAGAAGAAAACGAAGAAGAAAGAAAAGAAGAACGTGCCGGTCGGAAAGGCGTTCATCCAGGCAACGTATAATAACACTATTATAACACTTACCGATATGCAGGGTAATGTAATATCGTGGGCATCGTCAGGCGGCGAGGGTTTCAGGGGGTCGCGGAAATCAACCCCCTTCGCGGCGCAGATGGCGGCCAAAGTTGCCGCCCAGAAGGCGATAGATACGGCGGGCCTTCGCAGTGTGGAAGTGCTGGTAAAGGGTCCCGGAATCGGAAGAGAGGCGGCGATTCGCTCACTTTCCCAGACCGGTTTATCGGTTACAAAGATCAAGGATATCACGCCGATCCCGCACAATGGGTGCCGTCCGCCGAAACGGCGCAGAGTCTGAGAGGATCGAGAGGAACCATATGGCAAAGTATACCGGACCATCGTGCAAGCTGTGCAGAAGGGAGATGACCCCGCTGATGCTGAAGGGACAGCGCTGCCTGACCGACAAGTGTGCGATTAAAAAGAAGAAGTATCCTCCTGGACCTCCCCGCAAGAGAAGAGGGAAACTGTCTGAATACGGTGTGCAGCTTCGCGAAAAGCAGAAAATCAGGAGAAGTTACGGTCTTCTTGAAAAGCAGTTTCGATTGATATTCGAAGAAGCGAACAGGATGAAGGGTGTAACAGGCGACAACATGCTGTCCCTGCTGGAGAGAAGGCTGGATAACGTCGTATACAGAATAGGGTTTGCGTCATCCCGTATGCAGGCGCGTCAGCTTATTCAGCACGGCCACGTTCTGGTCAACGGGGCGCGGGTAGACATTCCGTCGTTCAGGGTTCGTGAAGGTAATATTGTCGAAATCGCCCAGAAATACAAGAGCAACGTAATGGTTGAGGATTCGATCAAGCTTTCGAAGGCCTTGAGTTCGGTTCCGGAGTGGGTTGAAGTTGATTTCGAAAACAAGAAGGCCAAGATTCTCAGATTGCCGGCGCGCCAGGACGTCACCGCACCGTTTAACGAGCAGCTGGTCGTCGAGTTATATTCCAAGTGATTCTGCGCAACGTAGCGCGGATATCCTGTAGTGCGGCTGAACACCGGAGGTTATAATGGCCCCAAAGAACCTTTTAAAAGGTTTCAAGAGACCGAGCAAAATTGTCTTTGAACACGACGAACTCCAGAAAGATTACGGACGCTTTATTGCGGAGCCGTTTGAGAAAGGGTACGGACTGACGGTCGGGAATTCTCTGCGCAGAGTGCTTCTGTCTTCGATTGAAGGTTCCGCGATCACCGCGATCAAAATAGAAGGCGTTCCTCACGAGTTTCACGCGATCGATGGAGTATACGAGGACGTTACTAAAATCATTCTTAACCTCAAGAAGTTGAGGTTGAAATACCACGGTGAACTGCCCAAGGTTATTCATGTGGTAAAGCAGGGTCCGGGCGAGCTTACCGGTGCGGATTTCGACGTTGATTCCGATATCGAAATAATGAGCCGGGACCTGAAAATCGCGACGCTGAACGACAAGGCGAAAATTGATCTGGAAATACAGGTGGAAAAGGGCAGGGGGTATGTCCCCGCGGAGCTCAACAAGGGAAACACGGAGACCATTGGAGTAATACCGATAGATGCCATTTTTACGCCGGTCAAAAAGGTCAACGTGAAGGTTGAGGATACCCGCGTAGGACAGCGAACGGACTACGACAAGCTGATTATAGAAGTGTGGACGGACGGTTCGGTTTCACCCGAAGACGCGCTGGCACAGGCGGCCAAAATCATCAAGGACCACATGACGATCTTCATCAACTTCGAGGAGGAGATTGAGGAGGAGGCCGAGGTCGTGGATGAGGGCGCAGAACGAATAAAGAATGTGCTGGCCAAGTCGATAGACGAGCTCGAGCTATCAGTTAGGGCGTACAACACCCTTAAAAGCCTCGATATCAACGATCTCGAGAGTCTGGTGAAGAAAACCGAAGAAGAACTTAAAAAGTCGAAGCATTACAGCGATCAGATACTCAAGGAGATCAAGGGGAGGCTGGACGCCAACCACCTGAGTCTCGGCTTGAAGGAATAATCGAGGAGAGATTCGATGCGACACAAGAACAGCGTTCGCCAGCTTGGCAGGACACATTCTCACCGCAAAGAGATGTTCGCCAATATGGTTACCTCCCTTTTTGAAAAGGAGCGTATCGTCACGACCAAACAGAAGGGGCGCGAGCTTAAGAAAATATCAGAGAAGATCATCACGCGCGCGAAAGACAATATCGATCTGCCGGAAGACGCGGCGGACAAAAAGCTGCACAATAAACGTATCGTTATGAAGACCATAAAGGACCGGGACGTATTGAAAAAGCTTTTCGATGATATCGCGCCGAGATTCAAGGGTCGTAACGGGGGGTATACGCGTCTGTATCTTCTCGGCAGGCGTCCCGGTGATGCGGCTGAAATGGCGATCGTCGAACTGGTGGAAAAGAAGGCCCCGGTGAAAAAAACGCAGGCGGATAAAGCGAAGTCAAAGGGTAAAGATAAGGAAAAGAAGAAGTAAGACCGTTTATATACTATTAATAAAAAGCCCCTGTACAGGGGCTTTTTTGTTAGAATACGGCGCGGATGTTTACCGTTGGTTGGATATTTTTTTCGTGAGCCGTTCCTTTTCGATGGAATGGATCAGCTTTACGTTGTCATTCGCGTCCACCTTGAATTCCTCCGGGATTCGGTCGTCGAAAACAGGCTCCAGGGTCGCTCCGGCAATATTATATTTCCGCTGAATATCACCTATCTGGTGTACTTTGATCATTTTATGGATCTCGATCCCGTATTGCTTGGCGAGTCGGCAGTTGTCAACGGCGGACGCATATCGGTTGATCATGAAATCCAGGTTTGCCGATGTTTTATTTTTTTTTGTCTTAATGACTTCCATGTCGGGGTCGGCAAGGATGTTCCGGGCGTCCTGAAGGCTCTTGTAGCCGCCGCGGAGGTAGCGTTCTATGGTTTCCCGGCTGTGAAAAAAGTGGTATTCCTCTTCCTTGTACGGTTTAACATCCTCCAGAGGATTGAACGATTTCCTGAAATATTTTGCCAGAGGTCCGTCCTTGCTGTAATTTATCAGTATGTCGAAAGATGCTTTTGAGGTGGAATCGAGTATGTTCTGAGACCTTTTGATATACATGTCGGCGATGCTTTCCATAAGCGTTGAAAGCCGTTCCTTGAGATTGTAGAATTTTTGGTATGATGAGACGAAATTCTGGGCGTAGAATTCCTCCGACGCTGTATTGAACAGGCTTTTTATGTCCTCAAACTGTTTTTTCTGTTCCTCGTCGCCGAAGTTTTCAACGATAACGCGCAATTCCCTGATATGATTCAGGGTAAATGCGTAATCAATCTGGGACTTGGCGGCGGAGGAAATAGCGTTTCCGGACGCGGGAAAGGACGCGATCGAAAGAATGACCAGCAGACCCGATATAAAAGCGTTTCGAGTGTTCATCGAAAACCTCGATAGAATATTTTCTTTATTATCGGCAATTACTGGCGCAGTCTTAATACAATGATGCTGTCCGGATTATTGGCAACCCGGGCTGTGGTGCGGGACGGCTGGATAATGCGATTGAGCGGGGCCGGCCGAGGGGATGAGAATAAAATAATGGTTGAATAATACCCGACAGTGTGAGTTTTAATACGAACAGCCATGTAAAGGAAACGGGTGCTGGTCCGATTATGGAAGAGAAGAAAATATCGTACAGGCTGAAAGACGCCACCGTGTGTCCGATCTGCTCATTTGAGTTCCACAGAGAAGAGATGCTGACCGGCGGCGGCCGTTTGATCGCCGGCAAGCTGACTGACGAATTGCGCCGTTTGTTTGAAAAAAACGCTAAATACGGAAAGGTGTATCCGCTCGCGTATATGGTGGTGGTTTGCCCCAGATGTTATTACTCGGCGTATCCGAGGGATTTTTCCGAAATAACCGCCGGGGAGATTGAAAAAATAAGCGCGACAACGCAGGCGCGGGTAAACTCGGTTAAAAAATTTTTCGGTGATATCAGTTTCGAACGGAACAGGGACCTGGCACTCGGAGCGGCATCCTACATGCTCGCGGTGGATTGTTATACATTCAGAAATAAACAGGTCGCGCCCACCTTTAAAAAGGCGGTTTCTTCCATCCGTGCGGCATGGTTGTTTTCGGATCTGGCCGTCGAAATGCCGGAGAGGCCCTATAAAAAAATTTCCGATTTCTTTTATCAAAAAGCGTATCAGTTTTACCAGGAGGTGCTCGAACTGGTGCAGAGCGGCGCCGAGACGATGGAAGCCGCGGGTAATATCGGGCCGGATTACGACAAGAACTGGGGCTACGAGGGCATACTGTATATGAACGCGGTGCTGACCCTCAAGGTGGGCGGCCAGGAACCGGATATGGCGAAGCGTATTGAGAATTTCGAAAAAACTAAGCGCTACCTGAGCAGGCTGTTCGGTTCGGGAAAATCCTCGAAGTCGAAGCCCGGCGCGCTGATTGATATGACGCGCGACCTGTACGACCGCATGAACCAGCTTCTTGAACAATGGAAAGAGCAGACGGAGCCCGGCACTGTCCAAGAATAGCCCTGCTCGTTCAGTACGACGGTACCGGTTTCAACGGCTGGCAGATTCAAAACGGCGGCCGAACGGTGCAGGGCGATATCGAAAAGGCGATACGGATATTGACCGGCACGGAGAGTCGGCTGACCGCCGCGGGGAGAACGGATTCGGGCGTTCACGCGCTGGGGCAGGTCGCGCATTTCGACTGCGCTTCGAACATCACCCTCCAGAGGCTTTGCATCGGCCTTACCGGTATTCTGGAAAGGGACGTTTCGGTGAAAAACGCCTATGCCGTGCCTCGGGATTTTCATGCCCGCTACAGCGCGATCGCGCGTGAATATGTGTATCTGATATATAACGGCCGCCAGCGCAGTCCCTTCATGCTGAACAGGGCCATGTGGGTGCATCACCCGATTGATACTGAATACCTCCGCGCGGCGGTCTCCCCTCTGGTGGGCGAGCATGATTTCGCCTCCTTCTGTAAAAAAATCTCCTCCGACTGCGGGACGGTAAGGAGGATCGATTCAATCGAGATTGAAAAGAAGGATGAGCTGATCACAATAAAAGTGCGGGGAAACGCATTTTTACATAATATGATACGCATTATTATCGGGACTCTGTGCGATATGCACCGGCGCGGCGACGACCCGGGGAGAATGCGCGAGATACTCGCCGAACGGAACAGGGACCGCGCAGGGGCCACAGCCCCGCCCTGCGGGCTGTATCTCGGCAGGGTCGAATATGCGCCGCCTCTGGAAACCTTCGAGTCAGCGTTTGTACCTTAATGTTATTGACACGGGACAGTGTATTTCCGATAGTACCCCGACCGCTTTCCGGCGAAGTAACTTTTTATCGTATAGTGATACGTAGTGTATATCCGGCTTTTACAGATGAAATCGATTAAAACAGCGGCACTGATAGCGGTACTCCTGTCGGTATCCATTGACGCGTTCGCTCAGCGCAGGGCGACGGATTATTTCCTGCGCCCGCAGGCGGGAGTGTGGTTCGGGCCGGTCACGCCGGTGTATACGACGCATGACGATGTTAACACGAACCTCGGGGGAGGGGCCTACTTCAGGTATAATACGCCGTATCAGCCGCTGAAACTGGGGCTCGACGCATCGTACCAGCGGTTCAAATCGGACGGGGTGAACGAGCTGACCCTGTGGCCGGTATACGGTTCGATGATATACAGGATACCGATCAAATTCGCGCTGGCGTTCCAGCTCAAAGCCGGGGCCGGAGGGGCGAACGTCAGGATAAAGCCCGACAACGAAAAGCAATGGGACCCCATGGGCATGCTGGGTTTCGAGACATCGTTTCCGGCGGGGCGCTATATCAACATAGGCCTGAGAATCGATTATCTCTTTATTTACGAAAGATATCTTCCCGGCGCCACGCGCAAAGGCCATATCATCAATTCCGGAATAACGCTGTATTTCAACCTGGGGGGCAGATGAGGCGGGCGTTCGACAGGACCGCGGCGGCTATTGCAGCGTTATGCGCGACGGTGTTTCTCGCCTGCGGCGACCAGCCGTTGTTCGACGAGCTGGCCACGAACCGTCTAAAGGTGGTTATAAAGGGCACGTATGAGTCGAATGGCCCAAGGGATCTGGACGCCGGAATTATCCTCGATGATGATGAAGTTGATGATTCCATCAACAGTTCGGTATATGAAACCGATGGGTCTACCGCGTATACGATGAATTTCCCGACTCGCTTTATGATCGACTTCGCCGAGCTTCGCCTTGACGGTAAAAAGTTCGCCAATTACCGCGAGACATATTCTGCGGGCATGGACGATCTCGACCCCCTGTTTACGACAGGCATCGTCTATTCCAACGACGACGTGCCGAACGGGCATTATTCCAATGTCAGCATGTATATCCGGAAGATGATTTTCAACAACGCCGCCCAGTTCACACGAAGCGGTGGCCGATGGACTTATTCCCAGGACGCGGAGACCATTTTCGCGGAGAAGACCGTTGAGGGCTTTGATTTTAACCAGCTCCAGGTTAACTCCTACTACGATAGCCTGCGATTGGAGTCCAGCCGGGTGAACCGCATTTTCCCTTTGTCGATTCCAATCGATGGCGGCCTCATTTATGACAAAGAAGAAAAAGAGACCGTTCTGGAGATCAGGCTTGTGGTGAAGAACTTCATAAAGGTTTATGAATACGATTATACCGGAGGTCTTATCCGCTATTTCGGTCTTTCCGACTGGTTGCGCGACGTGAAAGCCGATGAAACGGATATCGGCGGTAACGTGATTGCCGTTGCGCGATCGTACGTGCCGGGCAAGACGGCGACGATTTCCGATGGGGGAGCAAACCCGAATAGTTACGTGGTGGCGATATACGCGGAAAATGATATTAACGACTACACGCTGGCGCCATCCGCCTGGGATCGAAGCAGCACCCTTTCGCCACCCAAGGCTCCGGTGCTCACGAATTCCACCGATATAGAGGCGCGCCTCGAATATTATCTTCAGTATGAAGTGTACAAAGAAGACTATAATCCGTTTGCAGTTATCGTGAACGACGAGCTCGCCTATGAAACAGACTATGCCGGTCCCTGGGAAGATTATAACGACGGATTGAAGTCTTTCAAGATCCCGCCGTTAGTCACGTATACCACCACAGGGTCTTTTACCTTCACCAATGTCCCCGTTGGGCGTACGTATCGTGTGTACTATTGGAACGGAGTGATAAATTCCGGGGAACTGCCGGGGCGCGGAAACAGCTTTGTTCAGATAGGCGGCGATGTTGTCGTTGACGAGAGTGATGCCGGACAGATCGTCAATGTACCCTGAATACTACTGCTATCGATAGACTTATTGCATAACTAAAACTATGTCATCGCGAGGAGGCCGCAGGCCGACGCGGCGATCTCAAAAGGCACCAAGTTACAGGCAAAAAACCAGATATTGTATGAGATTGCCACGCCCCGATCGGCGCTCGCACTGATTCGCGGTGATGCAACAACTCGAATATATATCCATACTATTTTGTATTTATTAATAGGCCGCGTTGTACAGAAAAAAGCATTTGCGGCACGTGGTGTTTCTTCTCCGATGTGGGTTTGGCGAGGCCCTCCTTGAAAAATATTCTTCATGGTGCTGGAATTATGGTTGTACATTTTTGCGGCGCCCGATATGAGCGCATGATAAATAGCCATTGAACTGAGTATTTACGAGGAGAGCTATGTCCGAGCTGAAAATCATCGTACAGAAATACGGCGGGACGTCTGTCGGCACGACCGAAAGGATCAAGGCCGTTGCCGGGCGCATCAAGACCTATGTGAACGACGGGTACGCCGTGGTGGTTGTCGTTTCGGCAATGGGAAAATCCACCGACGGGCTGGTGAAGCTTGCCGGCGAAATCAGCGCGAACCCGTCGAAACGCGAGATGGACATGCTGCTTGCCACCGGCGAACAGGTTTCGATAGCCCTTCTCGCCATGGCGCTTCACGAAATCGGCATGGGTGCCATCTCCTACACCGGTTCGCAGATACGGGTGCTCACCGACGGCAACCATTCAAACGCGCGCATAGCGAGCATCGCTACGGAGAAAATCCTGTCCGCCCTAAGGGAAAACAAAGTCGTGATCGTGGCCGGTTTCCAGGGCATCGACGCAGACGAAAACATCACCACCCTGGGGCGCGGGGGTTCGGATACGTCCGCCGTGGCGCTGGCCGCCGCGCTTAAGACGAGGGACTGCGAGATTTATACCGATGTGGATGGTGTGTATACGGCGGACCCCAGGGTCATCCAGAACCCGCGCAAGCTGAATGAGATCAGCTACGACGAGATGCTTGAGCTCGCGCGGCTGGGGGCGAAGGTCCTGCATCCCCGGTCGGTCGAATTTGCCAAGAAGTACAACGTACGACTGCACGTGCGGTCGAGCTTTAATTATGAAGAGGGGACAATCGTTATGCCAATGGAAGAGATGATGGAAAAATTCGTTATAAGCGGCGTGACCCACAAGGCCGATGAGGCGAAGCTCACCATTCGGAATATCCCCGACCGGCCGGGAATTGCGGCCACGCTGTTCGGAAAGCTGGGAGAGAATAAAATATCGGTGAATATGATCGTTCAGTCCACCGGTCACGACGGCATCGCCTCAATTTCGCTTACGGTGCTCAAGAGTGATCTCAAGCGGGCCCTCGAAATATGCGAGGAGCTTAAGGATGAGCTTGGGGGCACCAAGGTCGACTACAAGGAGGATGTCGCCATTGTATCGGCGATTGGCGTGGGCATGACGTCAAGCTACGGGGTGGCCGGAAGAATATTCAAGGCGCTGGCGGACCACGGCGTGAACATCGAGATGATATCGACCTCGGAGATCGGGATCTCGTGCGTGATCGACGCCAAATATATGGAGCTTGCATCGAAGGTCATTCACGCCGAGTTCCTGGAGAAGTAAGACGTGACCAGGGTCGGCATTCTTTACGGCGGACGGTCCGGCGAGCATGAAGTCTCGCGCTGTTCGGCCGCCTCGGTCTATTCCGCGATCGACCGATCACGATACGAAGTGATTGCCGTCGGCATCGACCGAGACGGCAGATGGTATGTTCAGCAGCCGGCGGAAATAATCGACGACAGGGACTTCGGCCGGGTCCTGGGTATAAAAAAAACCGGGCTCTGGCTGGTAAACCATTTCGAAGACGATCGCAGGCTGTGGCTGTATAACATCGAGACCGGGGAACGGCAGTATGTCGATGTGGTGTTTCCGGTGCTCCACGGAACCTTCGGCGAGGACGGCACTCTTCAGGGGCTCCTTGAGCTGGCAATGGTCCCCTACGTGGGAGCGGACGTTATCGGCTCGGCGGTGGGGATGGACAAGGACGTGGCGAAGCGGCTGCTTCGCGACGCGGGCATACGGGTGGTCCCATGGACGACGGTAAGCCGAAGTGAATGGGAACGCGGCGCCGCACGCCTGGCGGAGAAGGCGATTGCGGAGTTCGCCCTTCCCCTTTTCGTCAAACCGGTGAATGCGGGGTCCTCGGTGGGCGTGAGAAAAGTGTCGGCGCCTGGGGATTTACGGGATGCCGTTGAAGAGGCATTCGCATTCGACACCAGGGTAATGATCGAAAAGGCGGGCGATTGCCGGGAAATCGAATGTTCGGTGCTGGGCAATGAGGACGTGATTTCCTCTTTGCCCGGAGAGGTCATACCGCGTCATGAATTTTATTCATATGACGCCAAGTACATCGATCCGCAGGGGGCCGATCTTCGGATTCCGGCCGATCTCGGGGAGGACCTCTCGGCCGCCATCCGCGACACGGCGGTTCGAGGGTATCGAGCGCTCCGTTGTTCGGGAATGGCGCGCGTTGATTTTTTTCTGGAAAAAAACGGGACGGCATTTTATCTCAACGAAATCAATACTCTTCCCGGTTTCACGTCGATCAGCATGTATCCCAAACTATGGGCCGCCTCCGGCCTCCATTATTCCGAACTGATCGACAGGCTGATAGAACTGGCTGTCAGGCGCCACCGGGGCAGGTGCGCGATTACAACCGAACTCACCAAACAGTGAACGCGTAAACACCATGGAAAAATGGCAGATAACAGCAAAAGTCGTTTTTTATGTGCTCATTCCCGGAGTCATCCTGTATTACCGCTTCCGCAAGAAGTTCCGCACGGCATTTGCCCTTGGCATGGCGCTGACATCAATATTCGTCGGATTCCTTGTGTCCCAGAGCTTCAGGGAATCGTATCAGGACAGGTTTGTCCGGTTGATTAACGAGGACCGGTATGAAGAGGCCCGCCTGGAGCTTCAGAAGATGCTTCAGCGCGATCCCGCGGAGCTTGGCGAAATAGATCTGCACCGGATGATAAATCCGGTGATGTACGAGCGTATGAAAAAAGAGCTCGCCGCCTATTACA
Organism: uncultured Leptospirales bacterium; assembly: GCA_964510075.1. Lineage (GTDB taxonomy): Bacteria > Spirochaetota > UBA4802 > UBA4802 > UBA5368 > MVZN01. Next base: position 17,424 of record CAZEAH010000002.1, read on the forward strand.
CGGCCGAAGCCGAAAAGGCGGTAAGATCCCTGGGCGAGTCGGGTCCGGACGACTGCGCGTCGCTTCATGCGCGGCGGTTGCGGCTGCATGCAATGAATCATTCGCTCAGGCTGTGCGCGATGGCCGAGGCCCTCGGCGCCGCTACGCCCGAATGGCAGGAGAAGATGCGCCGCGGAGCCGAATTGGAACAGGAATCGCTTTCCCGACTGGAAGACCGGTGCAGGTAGTGTGTTCGGCCGGGATGGGCGAATTTAAATCCGTTCTTTTCGACATGGATGGAGTCATCGTCGACTCGATGAGACAGCATGCCGATTGCTGGATCCGTGTGTTCAAAGAATACGGCGTGACGCTCAGCACCGAGGACATCTTCCTGAGAGAGGGGATGTCCGGAATAGGTTCCATCATCGATATCTTCCGCTCGAAGGGGCAGAGAATCCCCGATCCGATGGAAATGAAGCGTCTTCAGCAGAGAAAGCTCGAGCTTTTTGAGCGCAATCCCGTCAGCGTTTTCCCCGGAATGGAAGAGGTGTTGGAGTATCTTGGCGGGAAAGGCGTGGTTCTCGGCCTGGTAACGGGTTCGCTGAAGAGATCGGTTGGCCATGTTCTTCCGGCCGGCATGATCGGGTATTTCAGAAGCGTAATTACGGTTGATGATATTGAAAATGGGAAGCCTCATCCGGAGCCGTACCTCAAGGGGCTGAAACAGGTCGGTTTCCATCCCGAAGAGGTGCTTGCGGTGGAGAATGCGCCGCTTGGAATTCGTTCGGCCAAGGCCGCTGGGCTTCGCTGTTTCGCCATTGCCACGACGCTTCCCCCGAACTACCTCGAGCATGCCGACCGGGTATTCCCCTCGCATGCCGAGTTTTATTCTTGTATGAGAACAATCTTCTGAAACAAGTGTTTTTTGCACCGGCTTTTTTTCATTGACAGGCGTTCGAACGTGCTTTTGTCTGTTAGCAGTGTACATTGTTTAATAGTCCTCCGGACTTCACTTTCGGCATTTTTCCCGTCGGGAGGGATGTGGCCGGCCATGACACACGGTAGAAAGGGATCGAAATGAACCTTGCGTGGATTCCCAATTCCCTGACCATGGGAAACCTTCTCTGCGGCTTCATCTCAGTTATTTTCGCAAGCACCGGTTCTTCTCAGGGATTCATGATTGCGGGTCTTCTGATTCTGGGGGCCGCGCTCCTCGACGGCCTGGACGGACCAATCGCCCGCGCCCTGAAGGTCGACAGCGCCATCGGGGCGGAGCTCGACTCCCTTGCCGATTGCGTGACATTCGGTGTCGCCCCGGGGTACCTGGCGTACCAGGCATATCTTTCAGGAATACTTGTTCCCGTATTGGGGAAATCGGTCGATCTTGGAATTTTTATCGCCTCGATATTTCCGATCTGCGCAGCGTATCGCCTCGCGCGGTTCAATGTGAACCATGTGGCCAACTCCTTCAGCGGCCTGCCGTCTCCGGTGGCGGGAATTATTATTGCGCTCGTGCCCGTCTGTTTTCACGGCGACGATATCCCGCGGCCGTTGTTCGCCGTTTTTTTTGTGATCGTCGGCCTGTTGATGGTGTCGACCTTCCGGTATTCAAAGCCGCAGGCATCGCTTCTTAAAAGCTATCATCGTGTAAGGCTGGCGCTTTTCTTCGTGATAATAGTTCTCCTTATAGTGTTTCTGAAGCAGTGGGCCGTATTCGTGGTCATATCCATCTACATACTCTCGGGTATATTGAGTTTCATCATCCAGTTCATTCAGGATCATAAATACTGACAATGGCGGATTTCAGCCACTATAACGCTGACGGACATTCGCAGATGGTGGATGTCTCTCCAAAGGCGGTGACCGCTCGGATGGCCAGGGCCGGAGGTTTTATCAGGATGGGCCGGGATACGCTGAGGCGGATCACGGAGGACCTGCTTCCCAAAGGCAACGCGTTTGAGGTTTCGAGGATTGCCGGGATTATGGCGGCCAAGAAAACCTCCGGCCTCATACCGCTCTGTCACCCCCTTCTAGTTCACTACATCGATGTGACGATCGCCGTCGACGAGGAGGGCGGAGGCGTACGGATAGAGTCGGAGGTAAAGATAGAGGGAAGGACCGGGGCGGAGATGGAGGCGCTCACCGCGGTCACCGTGGCGGCCCTGACCATGTACGATATGTGTAAGGCCGTAGACAAGGAAATGGTAATTGAAAACGTACGCCTTCTCGAGAAGCGGGGCGGAAAGTCGGATTACCACCGCCATGCGTGAGACGCTCGATAAAAATGCGGTAACGATCGAGCTGGACGAGGCGATCGTGCTGAACAATGAATCGTATTACGATGAGCTGGCGGCGGTGGTTAAAAGAAGTGAAAGGCGCCACATAGTGTTGGATTTTTCCAGGGTTGATATTATTGATGATTGCGGTCTACAGGCGATCACGAAACTTGTTGAGCGCTATGGCCGTCGGGGCTACAGTTTTACGCTCGCCAATCCCCGAAAATCGATACTGAAGTTGCTGGTTTTCCGTGATATGGTTGATCGGATCGATGTGCGTTTCAATGACGACTATCGAGCCTGACTATACCTGCCTATCCGTCGCCTGCCTCAGCCAATCCTCATCCAACACGATAAGGAGCCTAATGAAATAATCCGGCAATCCAGAGTGTCGCCCGCATGGAAAAGAAAAAGAGTTGAATGACTCTAAATGAGAGAAGTGCGGCCAGTATAGAGATGATGGGAATATTTTTATAACTATTCGAAATTAAATTAAAAACAATATTTTTCACTCATATTTGCGTATAATCGATTATATTTAACTATAATCGGGCTTGATCGGGAAAAATAAATGTACTATTAATAAATTATTAGCACTCGGCAGATTGAGTGCTAATAAATCTCTTGACAGTTTTTTAACGGTTAATTATCAAATCACTGAACAGCGTGGCATGCATCGGTTGTGTCGGAGTGGGGAACTCCGATATGATTGAAGTTTTCTCGGTGCGGTGCCGTAGGCTGACTCGAGGTCGGAATAAATGGGTTGTTGTAAAACGGGCGGATGTTCCGGTTCGCATATGAAATGTGTACCAGAGGGGCAAGGCGCTTAACCGTTTTGCAGCGATTCTACTAAATCATTTTACGAGAAGGAGGAGTACCGTGGCTATCAAACCATTAGGAGATCGTGTCCTTATCGAGGTGATAGAGGAGGAGCTTCAGAAGCAGGGAGCTCTTTTCATCCCGGATACGGCAAAGGAAAAACCGCAGCAGGGGAAAGTGGTTTCTGTCGGAAAGGGCCGTTATGAGGACGGCAAGCTCGTTCCCCTGGACGTTAAAGCGGGTGACGTTGTGCTGTATGGCAAATATGCCGGCACGGAAGTAAAGCATGACGGCAAGGAATACCTTATCGTTCGTGAAAACGATATCCTTGCCATTCTTGAATAACATCATTACGCGAGAGGAAGGTTGAATTATGGCGAAACTGTTACAGTACAACGAAGAAGCGAGGCGTTCCATCCTTGAAGGGGTGGTCAAGCTCAGCGATGCGGTAAAGGTCACGCTGGGGCCCAGGGGCCGGAACGTCGTTATCGACAAGAAGTTCGGTTCCCCCACCATAACCAAGGACGGAGTCACCGTAGCGAAGGAAATCGAGCTGGAAGACAGCTTTGAGAACATGGGTGCCCAGATGGTGAAGGAAGTCGCTACGAAGACGAACGACGTCGCCGGCGACGGAACCACCACCGCCACTATTCTTGCCGCTGCCATCTACCGCGAGGCCCTTAAAAACGTGACCGCAGGCGCCAACCCGATGAGCCTGAAGCGCGGTATGGACAAAGCGGTTGAAGCGACGGTTAAATTCATAGCCGATACCGCCCGGGAGATCAAGGACAAGAAGGAAATCGCGCAGGTGGCGTCAATTTCCGCGAATAACGACACCGAGATCGGCGATCTCATTGCCGAGGCGATGGAGAAGGTCGGCAAGGACGGCGTAATCACCGTTGAGGAAGCCAAGTCCATCACCACCAATCTTGACGTTGTGGAAGGTATGCAGTTTGACCGCGGATATATCTCCCCCTATATGGTCAACGATCCGGAGAACATGGAGGCGGTACTTGAGAACGCCTACATCCTGATCCACGACAAGAAGATCGCCACTATGAAGGATCTTCTCCCCGTTCTCGAAAAAGTAGCACAGGCCGGCAAACCCCTTCTTATCATTGCGGAAGAGGTTGAGGGCGAGGCCCTGGCCACCATCGTGGTGAATACACTGCGTAAGACCATAAGCTGTGTCGCCGTTAAGGCACCCGGCTTCGGTGACAGGCGCAAAGCGATGCTTGAGGACATAGCGGTGCTGACTGCGGGCCAGGTTATTTCCGAGGACCTCGGTCTCAAGCTGGAAAATACCACGGTCGACATGCTCGGAAAGGCGAAGAAGATCATAGTCGACAAAGAGAACACCACGATCATAGAGGGTGCCGGTAACCAGAAAGACGTTCAGGGACGGATCAACGTAATCAAGAAGCAGATCGAGGAAACCACCTCCGAGTACGACAAGGAGAAGCTCCAGGAACGTCTTGCGAAGCTGGCCGGCGGCGTGGCGGTCATAAACGTGGGCGCGGCGACGGAAGTCGAGCTGAAAGAGAAGAAAGCCCGTGTAGAGGACGCCCTTTCGGCAACCCGTTCGGCCGTTGAGGAAGGCATCGTGCCGGGCGGCGGACTCACCCTGCTCTATGCCCAGAAGGCCGTTAACGCGCTGCTGGGCAAGCTCGAGGGCGACGAGAAGATCGGAGCGGAGATTATCGCCAAGGCCGTCGAGGACCCGATGAGACAGATTGCGAACAACGCGGGTGTCGAGGGCTCCGTTATCGTCGAAAAGGCGAAGGGCGAGAAGCAGGGAATAGGTTTCAACGCTTCCAGCATGGTATGGGAAGACCTCATGAAGGCGGGTATTATCGATCCGGCCAAGGTCGTCCGTTCGGCGCTGCAGAACGCCGCTTCGGTGGCCAGCATGCTTGCCACCACCGAGGTGCTCATCACCGACAAGCCCGAAGAGAACAAGGGCGGGCCGGCGATGCCTCCCGGAGCGGGAATGGGCGGTATGTATTAAACCACCGCCTGAACGGAAAAAAGAGGGGCGCACGCGCCCCTCTTTTTTTTTCCTCTCACAGACAATGGTTCGGCTGGACGCGCGATGTGGTTTCAGGAGATATTGATTTTATTCCGCACCCGGTAGGGCGGCATTGACTGGGATTCGTGATACGTCCGGATTGATATCTCGGCCAGCAGGCCCAGCATTATGAACATGGCGCTCAGAATAATAAACATCACCGTGAGGAGAAGGAGAGGATTCCTGATCATGCTGTGACGCAGAAAAAGTTTCATTAAAATCACCGCGCTTCCGCTGAGAACGCTTGCTGCAAATAGCACGATTCCCGCGCCGCCGAATATATAGATGGGCTTTGTGGCGTACGAGCCCATGAACTTGACGGTGAAAAGATCGAGAATGACTTTGAAGGTGCGAATGATCCCATATTTTGATTTGCCGAAACGGCGCGGATTGTGGTTAACAGGTATTTCGGTGATGGATGCCCCGACCCAGGAGGCGTGAACGGGAATAAAGCGGTGCATTTCGCCGTACAGCTTGACTTGGCGGAGAACCTCGCCGCGATACGCTTTGAGCGAGCATCCCAGGTCATGCAGACGCACCCCGCTCACCCTGGCAATCAGCCAGTTCGCGATGCGCGAGGGGATTGTCCGTACAAACAGGTTGTCCTTTCTGTTTTTGCGCCAGCCGCTAACGACGTCGTAGCCCTCTTCGATCTTTTCGAGCAGACGTTTGATGTCGCGCGGGTCGTTCTGCAGGTCTGAATCCATAAAAACGAGGATCTTGCCTCGCGAGTGGTCGATACCCGCGGCCATCGCCGCGGTCTGCCCGAAATTACGGCGGAACTGTATGATCTTGACGCGGCTGTCGCGTTCCGCTATCGATGAGAGTACCTCGAACGAGCGGTCCGTACTGCCGTCGTCAACAAATAGTATCTCGTATTCCACCTTGAGATCGTCGACCGCAGAGGTGATTTCCTCGTATTGTAGCCGGATGTTCTCTTCCTCGTTGTACAGCGGGAGGAGAATGGAAAGGTACGGGGACGTTCGGGTTTTCCTGCGCGCGGACTGACGCATGGTCTGCTCCTGGACGAATAAGGTGATGCATGTGCCAAGCACTGTTTGCAGTGTTGTACACATTGAGCATTTTCATCAAATCATTTTCGTTCGAAAGCAAGGAATTTTCTGTGCAGGTTCGTTTCGTGCGCACGCTATCACGCATTAGGATAATGTAATTCGAATCCCGAAAATATTTTATTTGACCGACAGCCGGAACCTACAATCCCGGATTCAATAACTAAGCGCAATATTTATAGACTTCAAATGGCGTCCTGAA
>CAZEAH010000003.1:0-21612 GCA_964510075.1 uncultured Leptospirales bacterium
CGCGCAAGGTCCGTATTCGAGCTCGAGCGCTACCTTCTGGGCAAGGGCCACTCGAAGCGGCACGTGCAGGAAGCGTCCGTCCGGCTTATAGAGCGGGGCTATCTCGACGATTACGCCTACGCGATGGGCCATATTGGCAAGCGGCGTGGCCGCAGGGCGGTCGGAAAGAACAGGCTGCTCGCCGAGCTGTTGCGCAAAGGCGTTTCCGGAGACGTGGCCCGAAGGGCGCTTGCGGAGTATCCCGGTGATCTGGTGGATCCGGAAGAGATCTACAGGCTCGCCTCGGAGAAGTTAGGCAGGTTGAAGTGCAAAAAAGACGCCATACGCAAGCTTGTCTTTTTCCTCAAACAGCGGGGATTCGAGAGCGACGAAATACGAAGAGCCGTTGAAAGGCTCTCCGATGAAGATACCATGACGGAATGACGGCGGCGCGCGAGGTGACAGATGCACAGGGTTAAAGATCTACGCGATTCCTTTCTCGAATATTTCAGGGAGCGCGGGCACCGGATAATTCCATCGAGCTCTCTCATCCCCAAAGACGATCCGACACTGCTCTTCACTACCGCCGGCATGGTACAGTTCAAGCCGATGTTCGCGGGTACGGTGCGGCTCGACTACACCAGGGCCGCGACCGTGCAGAAGTGCTTTCGAACCAGTGATCTGGAGCGCGTGGGAAAGACCAAGCGCCACTGCACGTTTTTCGAAATGCTGGGTAATTTCTCTTTCGGCGATTATTTCAAGAAAGAGGCAATCGAGTACGCGTGGGAATATTCGACGAAGGTAGTGGGGTTTCCGGCGGAAAACGTATGGGTCTCGATTTTCGAAAACGACGACGAGGCCTTCGATATCTGGAAGGTCCATATCGGCGTGCCGGAGCGCAAGATCGTGCGCCTTGGGCGCGAGGACAACTTCTGGGGTCCCGCGGGCGATTCGGGCGCGTGCGGCCCGTGTTCGGAACTGTACCTGGACCGCGGCCCCGCATTCGGCTGCGGATCTCCGGACTGCAAACCGGGATGTGACTGCGAGCGCTTCCTCGAGTTCTGGAACCTGGTCTTCAACCAGTTCTACCAGGACGAAACGGGCAAACAGACCCCGCTTCCCCGCACGGGAATCGACACCGGCATGGGTCTTGAGCGCCTCGCGACGCTGGTTCAGAACGTTGACTCCATCTACGGCACCGACGAGCTCCGCGGCATGGTGAACTTCGTCTGCGGTGAGGCGAAGGTGCGCTACGAGGGCGAGGCCGTCGCGCCGGTGAACGTGCTCGTGGAACACGCCAGGGCGCTTACCTTCGCCATTTCCGACGGGGCGTATCCATCGAACGAGGGACGCGGATACGTGCTCCGGCGGATACTGAGGCGGGCTCTGCGTTTCGCCCGCCAGATCGGCATATCCGAACCCTTTCTGTACAGGATGGTCGACCCGCTTGTGGAGAAGATGGGCCCGTATTATCCGGAAATCGTGGCGGGCGCGCCGAATGTAAAGAACGTGCTCGAGGGTGAGGAGAAACGCTTTCTCGAGACGCTCGAAAACGGAATGGACCGCCTCGAGGAGGCGATGAAGGCCGCTAAGGCGAGCGGTCGGAACATTCTCTCGGGTAAGGACGCGTTTGTGCTGTATGACACCTTCGGCTTCCCTCTCGAGATGACGGTCGAAATGGCCGGTGAGAACGGCCTCTCCGTGGATACGGCCGGATTCGAGAGCGAAATGGAAAAGCAGCGGGAGCGGGGCAAGCAGAGCTGGAAGAGCGCAGAGGCCGGGAGCGAAAAGATTCTCGAGGCGCTCTCCGCGGCCGCGGGCCCCAGCGCTTTCCTGGGATACGATGAAAATGTCGCAACGTCGGAGCTTGTCGCCCTGGCCGCGTCGGACGGAGCGGTGCGGAAGCTCTCGTCCGGCCGTAAGGGATTTCTGGTAACGCGCGAGAGCACCTTTTACGGAGAGTCCGGGGGGCAGGTGGGCGACCGCGGCGCCATCACCGGATATAATGGCGCCGTCTTCAGGGTCGACGATACCAAAAAGCTGAACGGCACCATAGTCCACGTGGGGGAGGTGATTCAGGGTGAATTTTCAGTCGGCGATAAAGTCACGACCGAGATCGATCTCCTGCGGCGCAATCTGACCCGGGCGAACCACACCGCCACGCACCTGCTTCAGGCGGCCCTCCGAAGGGTACTGGGTGGCCACGTGCACCAGACCGGTTCGCACGTGGAGCCGGAGCGCTTGCGCTTTGATTTTACGCACTTCAAGGCCCTCGAGCCGGAAGAAATCGCCGAGATCGAACGCATCGTCAATGACGTCATATGGGCATGGCGTCCGGTGGAGACGGAGGTCCGACCGCTTGAAGAGGCGGTGAAGATGGGCGCCATGGCGGTATTCGATGAAAAGTACGAGGACATGGTGCGCGTTGTGAGCGTAAAGGACTTCAGCATGGAGCTGTGCGGCGGCACGCACGCGGACAACACCGGAAAACTCGGAGTGTTCAAGATACTGCGCGAGGCCTCGCCGGGGGCCGGCATGAGGCGCATCGAGGCGGTCACCCTGCGAGGGGTGCTCGAGCGGTTCGGCGCGCAGCAGGAGGTGCTCTCTTCAATCGCTTCCGAGCTTAACGCGACGGAACAGGACCTCGTCAGAAAGGTCCGCGACGCGCTCGAGCGCGCCAGGACGCTCGAGAAGCAGATCGAGAAAATGAAGATGGAACACTATGCTTCAAATATAGATAATATTATGAGCAAAGCTGTTCTAAACAATCAGGTGTATACTGTCGGGTACGGATTTGATGATGCGGATACCGAATCATTGCGGAAGCTTGCGGATATGCTGAAACAGAGAGAGGAGAAAATAGTCGTATGTCTTGGTTCAAAACATGAAGGTAAAGCTAATCTTGTTTGTACAGCAACCTCGGCCGCGGTTGCGACCGGTGTCGATTGCGGTTCGATAATCAAGCAAATATCCCCCCTTATTGGAGGAGGAGGCGGTGGGCGTAAGGACATGGCTCAGGCCGGTGGAAAATCACCGGAAGGTTTACCTGGAGCAATCAATGCGTTTTATGAAACGGCGAGAAAAATGATCGTCTCCTAATGCGAGGCGACACAGCCTCGCGCCGCCTACCGCCTGAAGGTGGTCTCCCGGACTGCCGGGGCACCGCCGTTCGTACCCATCCATCCCCTTGATGAATATATGCAATTATTTATAGATATATAAATATATTTTTACATAATGGTTGACACGGCCCGGCGCCGGATTTTAGGGTCTGAGTGAGGGACCCGCGACCCGGCTCCGGTTCCCGCATACATCCTTCGGGGGGGTCCGCCATGACCAAGGACGGCACCATCATAGTTTTCGTCGACAACATGGACGATATCGTCAATTTCGATTTTCTCGAGTCCTATGGGGGCTATCTCGTATACGAGGTGCCCAGAGACGACGGAACGACCTGGAAAAAACTCATGGCGCACACCGAGAAGTCCTCCACCACGGTGATTCTTATGACCCGGAATATCCGCTTTATCTGGTTCCTGGCATCGGCCATCGAGCGCCGTCGTCAGGCGGGGGAGGAAACCTCGGGGAATGTCTTTTTCGTCAACATCACCAAGATCGTTCATGTCAACGGTCTCGGCGACGTTACCGTTCAGAACGAGTACGAGGTGCGGAGCCTCGAGAAGGAAGAGATCCCCTCGATCAGGCAATAGAGCACCGCCGTCAGGACTGGCCCTTCATCACCCCTTATCCGACATCGGAAAAAATGATTGAACTATGTTTTTCCCGATAGTAGTCTGTGGTTGTCCGTTGCCTGGAAAGACTAGGATCTTTCGGAGGGGAACCATGAGCAGAATACTGGTCGTCGAAGACGAACAGCACCAGCGGGAGCTCTACGCGATGGAGCTTCAGGACGAGGGCTACGAGGTTGACCAGGCGGCCAATGGGAAGGAGGCCGTCGAGAAGGTCAAGGCCAACAAATACGATCTCGTCGTGCTGGATATCCGCATGCCGGAGATGGACGGCATAGAGGCGCTGGGCAAAATCCTTTCGCGCGATAAAAAAATACCCATCATCATCTACACCGCGTACTCGAACTATAAAAGCAACTTTATGACCTGGACCGCCGACGCCTATATTACGAAATCCTCCAATCTCGACGAACTGAAGGGCAAGATACAGGAGATTCTCGCCGGCAGATCGAAATAAATGGATAATGAATACCTCAAGCGCACGCTCGTGTTCCTGCTGTCGGGAGGACAGGGCGAACGCCTCTATCCGCTGACCAAGGACCGATCAAAACCGGCGGTGCCGTTCGGCGGCATATACCGTATAATCGACTTCTCCCTGTCCAACTGTCTGAATTCCGACCTCAACCGGATCATAGTCCTCACCCAGTACAAGTCGCTCTCGCTCGACCGCCACATAAAGACCGCGTGGAACCTCTTCCCGCGCGAACTCGGCAGCTTTATCGACGTCGTTCCTCCGCAGCAGCGCATAGACAACAACTGGTACCGCGGGACCGCCGACGCGATTTTCCAGAACATCTACATAATCGAAATGGAGCGGCCGGATTACGTCCTTATCCTCTCGGGCGACCATGTATATAAAATGGACTATCGCCGCATGATCCGCTATCACATCGAGAAGGACGCGGACATGACCATCGCCGCCATAGAGACTCCGGTGGCGGAGGCGACCCGCTTCGGGGTTCTCGAGGTCGACGCGTCCAACAGGGTAACCGGCTTCAGGGAAAAGCCCGACGTTCCCAGGCCCATCCCCGGCAGGGAGGACTCGGCATTCGTATCCATGGGCATCTACGTTTTTAAAACTGAGAAACTCGTGCAGTATCTCTCTGAAGACCACCGCCTTGAAGGAGACAATGATTTCGGAAAGGACATCATCCCGCGGATATACGGCGGCGAACGGGTGGTGGCCTACGATTACGTAAAGCACGAGGGGGAACGCGCGTACTGGCGCGATATAGGCACGCTCATCTCCTTTTTCGACGCGAACATGGATCTCGTGGCGGTGAGCCCCAGGCTGAACATGTACGACCGCAGCTGGCCGATTCGTTCGAACGTGGAGCAGTATCCGCCGGCCAAGCTGGTTTTCGACGCCGACGACAGGCGGGGAATGGCGGTCGATTCAATAATCTCGCACGGGTCCATCATAAGCGGTTCCCGCGTCTACCGGTCGGTCATCTCGCCGGGGGTAAAGGTGAACAGCTACGCCGAGATATCGGATTCCATCATCATGAACGGCGTTAAAATCGGGCGGCACACGCGCATCCGCCGGGCCATTATCGATAAATACGTGGAGGTTCCGGCCAACGAGACGATCGGTTTCGACCTCGAACGGGATGCCGCGCGGTTCACCGTAACAAGCGACGGTATCGTCGTCATCCCGAAGCGTTTTATCTTTTAGCCGGACATCACTGAAGGGAAATTATGAACAAATGCCGTTTCATTTTCTGCCTGCACAATCACCAGCCGGTAGGCAATTTCGACCATGTCTTCGAGTGGGGCTTCAGCGACTGTTACGACAGGGCGCTCCGCGTGCTCGGCGAATACCCGGAATTCAGATTCGCCGTGCATCATTCGGGCCCGCTTTTGGAATGGATCGAAAAGCGCCATCCCGAGTATATCGAAACCCTGGCCCGGATGCGAGAGAGGGGGCAGGTGGAGATTATCGGCGGAGGGTTTTACGAGCCCATTTTTTCAGTAATTGCCGAGAGCGATATACGCGGACAGATCGCAATGATGCAGGAGTACTGCGAGGGGCGCTTCGGAGCCAGACCGACCGGATTCTGGACCGCCGAGCGCGTATGGGACCCGGAGATACCGCGCCTTGTAGCGGGCCTGGGGCTTGAGTACACCATCCTCGACGACAATCACTTTCGGTACGCCGGGATCGAGGAGGACGAGCTGTACGGCTATTACCTCACAGAGAGGCTCGACCGGCGGCTCGCCGTTTTCCCGATCGACCGCTTCCTCCGATATTCAATTCCGTTCAGGCTGCCGGCCGAAACGATCGATTACTTCAAATCGGTCGCTGACAGGCGCGGTGAATGCGCCTTTATGTACGGCGACGACGGCGAAAAATTCGGAATGTGGCCGGGAACGTTTAAATGGGTGTTCGAGGAAAAGTGGCTGGTAAATTTCGTGGAAGCGGTACTGCGCGAGGACTGGATAGAAACGACGCTTCCTTCCGAATACGTGCGTGGCAATCCCCCCCTGGGGAGGGTGTATCTGACACAGGGAAGCTACTTCGAGCTCTCCGAGTGGGCGCTCCCCTCAAGGGTCGCGTCGAGGCTGGTTGAACTGCACAGGGAAATCAAGGAGCAGAACAGGGAGAAGGATTTTTATCCCTTCCTCAAGGGGGGCGTGTGGAATAATTTCCTTATCAAGTATCCCGAGTCGAATTCGCTCAACAAGCGAACCCTGCTGTTAAGCCGGGAGCTCGACGCTCTGGAGAGCGAGAAGGGCCTGCGGCTCGATGAGGCGAGAAGAGAGCTGTATAAAAGCGAGTGTAACTGCGCGTACTGGCACGGCCTGTTCGGCGGGGTGTATCTGTCGAGCCTGCGCCACGCCCTTCACGCGAACCTCCTTTCCGCCGAGGGGCGCTACATGGAGGCGCGGGCGATAAAGGGGCTCGAACTGGTGGATGCCGACATCTGGAACGAGGGTACGAACCAGGTGCTGGTGCGCGGCGCACGCATGGCCGCGACCGTTGCGCCCTCCCACGGCGGCGCGGTTGCGGAGCTCGGCCTGTACTCGCGGGGATTCGACATTTTTGCCGTCATTCCACGCAGATACGAGGCCTACCACGAAACCCTCAGGCGCTATAACGAGGACAAAGCCCGGGGCGAGGAGGTCCGGTCGATCCACGATATGGTCGTGGTCAAGGAGAAAGGGCTGAAGGATCGTCTGGTCTATGACTCGTGCAGGAGGTATTCGTTCAAGGACCTCGTTTTGCTAGGGCTTCCCTCGGCCGAGGACCTCATGAACGGCAGGGCGGACGTGGTTGAATTGGGGAATCTGCCCTACAGCAGTACCGTGGAGAAAAATAAAAAAGAGGTTCATATACGGCTTGAACGACGACATGTTTTCGACCAGGATTACGTAGAGGTTATAAAACGCTTTTCCTTCAAAGCGGCCGCCGACGGACTCGGTGCGACATACGCCGTTCGGGCCCCGGCCGGAAAGATTTTCGGGGTGGAGCTGAACATCAACCTGCTTGCCGCGCACGATGAAGACCGGTATTACGAGATCCCGGGCCTCGCGAGGGAGGACTCGTACCTGGACGGAGCGGGAGTTTCGCGCGGATTGAGCTCGTTCGCCCTGCTGGACCGGTACGCGGAAATGCGGATTCAGATCGAATCCTCGCGGTGCTTCGACCTTCTGCGCTATCCGATATACACGGTTTCGCAATCCGACAGGGGTTTTGAAAAGAACTACCAGGGGTCATCGCTCGTGCTGGGATACGCGATGGAAGAGGAGTCGCTTGAATTTGAAATAAAACTTTCAATCGGGTGAGCGTATCCCGTGGTCATGAATATAGGGATCATTCCCTTGTGGGTTGGGTGAGGTTTTTATGCACCGCCCGGTAATGCAGGGGGCACTGCATCACCATCGTCGTGTAAATATACTCGTCCTTCTGCTGCATCATGGAATTCACATGCGCTACCAGGTCGCGTACCTCGAAGTCGGACCGAAGTGAACCCCGTTCGATGTCGTTCCCCACTATCTCCTTGATGAACTCGACGTATGAATTGACGAACTCCGCGGCGATGTCCTTTTCCGGGGTGCCGCCCGCGGAGTTTTTGAGCGCGGAGATGATGTTTTCCTGCGACAGAAGCGTCACCGCCTCTTCGGTCACGACGCCGCGATTGAGGTTGTCGTCCATTGTGCGATACTCCATATTCCTTGCGATGTGCCTGCACCGGGCGCGGGTGCGTCCCTTTTCACGTGATTAAGAATATACAGGACCGCGTAATTCACAAGCTTTTTGTTCTGAGGGAAATAAAAAAAGGGGGCATTTTCTGAAATGCCCCCCCTTTCGTGAAAAGAAAAAATTTACTTCTTTTCTTCGGCAGGTTTCTCGGCAGGAGCGGCCGCTTCGTCTTTGACGTCTTCGGTGACGGCGGGAGCGGGAGCTTCTTCCTTCTTGCAGCCCACGAACGAAAAGCTGAACGCGAAGGCGAGAACCATTGCGAGCGACAGAACAAGAATGTTCTTCTTCATTTGATCTAACCCCTATAAAAGTAAATTTTTACAACATCATGACCTAAGCCGCATAGGTGGAAAAAAATCAAGAAAAAATACAAAAAATATAGCTGATACATTATGTCTCGTTGATCCGGCCATGCTCGTGTGTGCGAATACGTGCCCATGCGTTTCGTATAATGCTACAAGGAAGGGGTGTACGTGCAGCGCGAAGTATCGGATTCCCACACGGTGACCGACTCCAGGGTAAGCTGTCCGTTCAGGGCGGAGAGCCCGTCCTGGAAAGCCCTCGCGATGAAAGCGGCGATGTTCTCGGAGCTCGGATTGTCGGACAGGAAGCCCGGGTGTTCGTTCAGGTTGCGGTGGTCGAGGTCGACGAGGATAAGGCGAAGAATTTTTTTCAGATCCCCGAAATCGATGAGCAATCCCGTATCGTCCAGGCGTTCGCCGCGTACGCTGACGACAACCTTCCAGTTATGTCCGTGGAGATTTTCGCATTTTCCGCTGTAGCCTCTCAGCTGGTGCGCCGAGGCGAAACTGTCTTCGACCGTCAAAATATACATGCCGTACCTTCTTCGTGCCGCGCCCGTTCTTCAGACGAAACGGCCGAGGGCGCGGGTTATTTTTTCAATCTCTTTCCTGGTGAGGGTCGGGTAAATCGGTAGCGCGTAAAGCTTCTTCGAAAGCCTGTCGCTGTGCGGATAGTCCAGGGCCCTGAGCGAAAGATGGGCATGCAGCGCGACGGGCAGGGGCCGCAGGACCTCGATCCCGCTCTTCTTCCAGTACTTGTCGATCTTTTCGGCGGGAGCGTCGAAAAGGACGGGAAAGGACTGATACACGAAGGATTCTCCGAACGCGTACGGGGCGCGGTGGGGCGTCGTCTTGAGGGCTTCGATGTATGCGCGGGCAATCTCCCTGCGCCGGCGTATGAAATCCGGAAGTCGCGAAAGCTGTGAAAGCCCCATGGCGGCCTGGAAATCGGTCATGGTGTAGTCGAAACCGATTCGCTCGAGGGTCGGTCCTCCGCGCAGGTCGCGCATTGCCGAAAAATACCGGGAATTGTCGCTCAGCACCATGCCGCCGTTGCCGGTGGTGATGACCATCGACGGGGCGAAGGATATCACGCTGATGGCGCCGCTCTGCCCGGCCGGCCGTTCGTCGCATTCGGAACCGATGGCGTGAGAGGCGTCTTCAATAATCGGGACTCCGATTTCCCTGAGCTCGCCCATGGGCGCGTGAAAGCCGAAGGTGTGGGCTATAACGACGGCGCGGGTTTTGTCGGAAATCCTGGCCTTAATCTCGTCCACGGAGGGGAAGAGGGAGCCCTCGGCCACGTCGGCGAGCACCGGCGTGCCGCCGGCCTGCATCAGAGCGCTCAGTGCGGCGGGGTCGAAGTATGAAGGCAGCACGACCTCGTCGCCGAGCTTAATGTCGAGGGCAAGAAAGGCGAGGTGATAGGCCGCGGTGAGGGAATTCACCGCAAGGGAATGCCTAACGCCCGTAAGGTTCGCTATCTCCACCTCGAGGTTCTTTACCGCCTCGCCGGGCTCGAGTCGCTCGCTTATCAGGCAGTCGAGCACGCTTTCGAGTTCCTTTCGGGTGATGGTAGGTTTACTGGATACGATACTCATCCTTTACCTCGCCTGGTCGATAACAGGGTATAAAGCAAATCGCGCCCTCAGCGCTCCGGTCAAGAAGGATTTTTTGTATCAAGGCCTTTTTTGGCGCTTCCGATAATTCAATCAGATGAACGTCTGGAGGTACGATACGATGACGAGCATGCGCCGGATAGCATTCGTCCTGTGGATAGTGGCGGCGGTTTCGATGGAGGCCTGCGCGCCAAACAGGGCGTTGACAAAGGACAGGCTGTTGGGAAGGGAAACGCCGCAGAAACAGAGCGGTGATGAATTCGTATATACATACGAGGATGCCGACGAGGCATCATATGAATCCGCCCGGAAACCCGGGGTAAGCGCGAATCGACCGATTTCCAAAACGGATGGGGAGTACGGTATCCGCGAGGATGAAAGAGCGGACACGACCCCGCGGAAAGAGAAATTTTTTCAAACCGGAATGGCCTCATGGTACGGGAGGGAATTTCACGGACGTATGACGGCCTCGGGCGAGAGGTTCGATATGAAGGCTTTAACCGCCGCCCACAGGACACTTCCGTTCGGGACGACCGTAGAGGTTAAAAATCTCGACAACGGTGAGACGGTCAACGTGCGCATCAACGACCGGGGGCCGTACAAAAAAAACAGAATCCTCGATCTTTCATACGCGGCCGCAAAACAGCTCAATATGCTTCCCGATGGCGAGGCGCGAGTGGGTATCCGGATTCTCGGGAAGAGTACAAACCCTAAAACGTCGGCAAGACTTAAAGATGAGATCGAGCCCGTTTCCGGCAGAGAAATCGACACCGGAACCGATGAGGAGTATAGTGAAAATGGACGGACAGGGCGTGATGACGCTTCGGGGCGATACTCCCTTCAGGCCGGAGCCTTCTATTCTAAGAAAAAGGCTGAAAACCTTAAGGAACGGCTGGCATCCCAGACAAAGCAGCCGGTTATGGTGGTCCGCGACAACGATTTTTACAAGGTTCGCATAGAGGGCATCGCCACCCGCAAGGAGGCCGAAGCCCATAAGCGCCGCCTGATGAAAGATGACATTTCGGCATATGTGATCGAGGCAAAAGAATAGAGCGTTCAGAATGCCGGACAGCTTTCGCTATTCCCGTCCGGCCGGACCCGGCGCCTCCCGGGCGCCGGTTAGCACCTGCCACCGGTAACGGTATTTATAAAATTTCTTATTGACAAAAACAGGCTGTTTTCAATAATAGTGTGCCTCTGTCGCCCACGTAGCTCAGTCGGTAGAGCATTTGCATGGTAAGCAAAAGGTCACCAGTTCGATTCTGGTCGTGGGCTGATCGAAGTACATAACCGGCGTCCGCAGACTGCATTCACGGCTACTCCCAGATCAACTTCCGGGAAGAGGGTAATGGCTTTGCAATTAATGCTTGACGTTGAAGGGGCGACGAATAGTTTGCTCTTATTTTTACTATAAATGCAGGTTGAGATATGCGCGAAATAATTCTACTGTCATGCAAGGACTGCAAAAACCGAAATTACTCTCAGACCAAGAACAAGAAGACGCAGACGGGGAAGCTTGAAGTAAAGAAATATTGCAAGTTCTGCAACAGGCACACGCTGCATAAAGAGACAAAGGCGTAATCCGGAAGCATATCAGGGCATTGGAAGGTGGTGCGTGTTTAATAAGATTGTGACCTATGTCAAAGAGGCGCGCGAAGAACTCAAAAAAGTGACCTGGCCGGACAGGGACGAGGTAACCAGCTTTACGATGGTGGTGATAGTATCGGTCGTAATCGTCGCGCTTTTTCTGTGGTTTGTGGACACGGCGCTTATGTCGCTCATTAAACTGGTGATCGGCTGACCATGGCAAAGGAATGGTACGTTATCCATACGTATTCGGGACACGAGAACAAGGTCAAGCTTGCGCTGGAGAAGAAGGTCCAGAACCTCGGCTTCAGCGATAAGGTGTTTCAGATAAAGGTCCCGACAGTCGAGGTGCCCGAGATAAAAGACGGGAAGAAGCGCGTTAAATCGCGCAAGTTTTTTCCGGGATACGTACTTATAGAGATGGAGCTGGACGACGAAACCTGGGTGCTGGTTAAGAATACCCCCGGGGTGACGAGTTTTGTGGGGGCGTACGGTGTCAATAAACCGAAGCCTCTTTCAAGAAACGAAGTCAACGCGTTATTCGACCAGATGGGGGAACAGAAGGCCAAGGAGAAGGTTTCCGTGGTCATGGACTTCTCGGTGGGCGAACACGTAAAAGTAATAGACGGGCCGTTCAATAATTTCAGCGGGGTGATCGAGGAGGTCTATCCCGAAAAGGGGCGGCTGAGGGTGAAGGTGGAGATTTTCGGCCGCGGAACGCCGGTCGAGCTTGATTTCCTCCAGGTTGGCAAGATCTGACAATACGCCGCAGCGGCGATCATACTAACGTAAGCAAGGACAGGGCGATGGCACCAGTAACACCCAAAAAGAAGAAAAAGGTAGTAACCGAAATAAAGCTGCAGATACCCGGCGGCAAGGCCAATCCGGCTCCTCCGGTAGGGCCCGCGCTCGGCCAGCACGGCCTGAACATCATGGAGTTCTGCAAGGCGTTCAACGAGCGCACCAAGGATCAGGACGGAACCATCCTGCCGGTGGTCATAACCGTATACGAGGACCGTACCTATACATTCGTCATCAAGACTCCTCCGGCCTCCGTGCTTATCAAGAAAACTCTCGGCCTCGAGAAAGGTTCGAGCGAGCCAAATAAGACGAAAGTAGGCAAAATTACGCGAAAGCAGCTTGAGGACATCGCGAAGATAAAGATGCCCGACCTGAATGCCAACACGATCGAAGCCGCCGCTAACATTATCGCGGGCACGGCGCGCTCTATGGGCGTTGATGTGGTGGACTGATCGTAATGGCGATTAAATGTTTCGGGTACAATAAAGCATAAAGAATCGACGAGGATGCACAATGGACCGCGGCAAGAAAATAACCGATGCGCGCAAGAAGGTCGATAAATCCACGCTCTACTCGCTGGAGGATGCGATCAACAAGATCAAGGAGCTCAAGTTCGCTAAGTTCGACGAAACGGTCGAAGCCTCGGTGAAGCTTGTTCACAAGAGCTATCAGAACGTCCGGGGATCGGTGACCCTTCCGGGAGGCACCGGCAAGCAGGTCAAAGTGCTCGTTATCTGCAAGGGGGACAAGCAGAAGGAAGCACGCGATGCAGGGGCCGATTATGTCGGCGCCGAGGATGTAATCGAGAAAATCAAGGAAGGATGGATTGATTTCCAGGCCGTCGTGGCGACCCCCGATATGATGAAGGAAGTGGGCAAGCTCGGCCCTGTCCTCGGCAAAAAAGGCCTCATGCCGAAACCCAAGGCCGGCACCGTGACGGAGGACGTAAAGGGCATCATCAAGGAGCTCAAGGGCGGGCGTGTCGAGTATAAGGCGGATAAAACCGGTGTTGTGAACCTCGGAGTCGGGAAAATATCCTTCGAAACCGCTACCCTGGTGGAAAACATAAAGGCATTTTACAACCAGATCGTGAAAGACAAGCCATCCGACGCGAAGGGCAATTATATACGGTCGCTGCATATATCCTCGACCATGGGGCCTGGCGTTAAAATCAATCACAAGGGGATCGAAAAGTGATGGTCAAGCAATACAAAATCGACGAGGTCGCCAACCTTGCGCGCAAGCTCCAGGAGAGAAAGAATATCATCCTGACCAATTATTCAGGTATCAAGGTCAAGAGCCTGTCCGAACTGCGAAGGAAGATCCGCGAGAAGGGCGGCGAGTACAAGGTCATCAAAAACAACCTGTTCAAGCGCGCTATGAACGAAGTCGGCGCGGTCAGTATCGATCAGCATCTCAAGGGGCCAATCGGCGTCGTTTTCATTAAGGATGACGTGGGCGAGATCGCCAAGGTGCTCAGGGACTTCGCTAAAGAGCAGGAGAAATTCGCATTCTCCCTCGGAGTGCTTGACAATGTCGTGTACAATGCCGACCAGGTAAAGCAGATCGCCGACCTTCCCTCCAGGGAAATCCTGCTCTCGCAGGTGATGTCGCTTGTGAATGGGCCCGGGACGAAGATTGCGATCGGCATCAATCAGATAATGGCTTCTCTGGCGAGGGGAATAAACGCTGTTGCCGAAAAAAACGCCCTGTAGGGTTTTTTTATACAGTCGTTAAGGGTTACAAGGGGTTTGTGATTTCTAAACATCAGCCCTGTGCTGAATACGGGTAATTACACAACTTGGCTTTACCCTTATAGGTTTTTACGGATACACCGTATTAACTTGAATAATTTCACTAAGTATAAGGAGTAAAACAATGGCTAAACTTTCTACTCAGGAACTGCTCGAGGCGATCGGAAGCCTTACGCTCATCGAAGCGGCTGAGCTCGTAAAGGCAATGGAAGAAAAATTCGGTATCTCCGCGGCCGCTCCGGTCGCGGTGGCTGCGGTGGGCGCCGGTGCGCCGGCGGCGGAGGCGGCAGAGGAAAAAACCGAGTTCGATGTGATCCTTACCGGTTTCGGCGACAACAAGATCAACGTCATCAAAGAGGTGCGCGCCATTACCGGCCTCGGCCTTAAAGAGGCCAAAGACCTCGTTGAAGCCGGCGGAAAAGCGGTAAAGGAGAAAGTGACGAAGGAAGAGGCTAACAAGATCAAGGAACAGCTGGTTGCGGCCGGCGCCACGGTCGATATAAAGTAAGAGGGGCATCGCCCATCGTTGCTATCACTTTTTGCGGCAGTTAACAATCCAGGCGAATCCGATAGGTTTGATTGTCCAGCAGTCAAACCTATCGGCGTCTCTATTTGAGCGGGAAAATATTTGGTTTTTTCGTAAAAAATCTGGACGAAGCGCTCATTGGGCGGGTACTTTACGTACTTATAGCGCGCATGCCAGTATCCAATCGCCCTGTTCGGAGTCGTAATCTTCAAAAAGAAGCACCCGATCGTTGATTTCAGATCATAGTAACCGAGGATAGTCCGTCCATGCAAAAAGCAAAAAATGTTTTGAATTTCGGTAAAATCGGCTCGAAACTCGATCTGCCGAACCTCATCGAAATACAGCTGAAATCCTACGAATGGTTTTTACAGGATAAAATCCCCGCGAACAAAAGGAAAAGTCAGGGCCTCCAGGCGGTGTTCGAGGAGGTCTTTCCCATAGAGAGCCCGCATGAGGACGTCGTTCTCGAATTCCTCAATTATGAGATCGGAACGCCGAAATATCCGGAGATAGAATGCAAGGAGCGGGACGCGACTTTCGCCGCACCGCTGAAGGCTACAATACGCCTCATTAAGAAGGACAGCATGGAGGTCCGCGAGCAGACCGTCTATATGGGAGACATTCCGCTCATGACTCCGCGCGGGACCTTTATCATCAATGGCGCCGAACGCGTCGTCGTCAACCAGCTCCACCGCTCTCCCGGTATATTCTTTTCATATGAGGAAATCGAGCGTATCTACACCGTCAGGGTGATTCCCGACAGGGGTTCCTGGCTCGAGTTCGAGATGGACTCAAAAGGATACCTTATCGCCCGAATTGACAGAAAAAAGAAATTCCCGATCACTCAGCTCGTCAAGGCCCTGGGATACGAAACGAACGACGAGGTTGTTGCGCTCTTTTACGACACCAAAACGGTAAAACTTACAAGCGAGGAGGCCTTCGAAGGTCTTATCGGTCGGCGGGTCGCAAAAGATGTTGTCAGCAAGGAGACGGGAGAAATAATAATCGAGGCGGCGGGGAGGATCAACATCGATATCATCGACCGCCTGAGGGAAGAAAAAATCAGGGAAGTAAGTCTTATCGAATTTCCCAACAACAAGGATGACGCCTATCTTTACAACTCGCTTGAAAGGGACGAATGCAAGAGCTCTGAAGAGGCCATCCTCAAGATGCATCAGAACCTGAGGCCGGGAGAACCGTCGAATATCGAAAATGCCCGGAATGAACTGAACAGGCTCTTCTTCAATCCGCGAACATACAGTCTCGGGGCCGTGGGCCGGTACAAGATCAATAAAAAATTCGATCACATGAAGGAATTCGGCTACGGAGGTGCCGATGCGCCGAAGGTCGAAACGCTTGTAAAAGAAGATATCATCGCCACGGTCAAATACCTTCTCTTCCTTATTGCGGAAGCGGACGGTTATCACGTGGATGATATCGACCACCTGGGAAACCGCAGGGTTCGATCGGTCGGCGAGCTTATAATGAACCAGATAAAGGTCGGCTTCCAGCGCATGGAGCGTGTCATCAAAGAAAGAATGACAATTCAGGACCTCGACCAGGTAACGCCGCAGGCGCTTATCAGCATCAAGCCGATTACGGCGGTCATTAACGAGTTCTTCGGTTCGAGCCAGCTGTCGCAGTTTATGGACCAGACCAATCCGCTCGCCGAGCTTACGCACAAGCGCAGGCTCAACGCTCTGGGGCCCGGAGGGCTCTCGCGCGAACGAGCTGGGTTCGAGGTTCGCGACGTTCATCCGTCACATTACGGCAGGATGTGTCCTATTGAGACCCCGGAAGGACCGAATATCGGCCTGATTGTCTCCATGAGCACTTACGCCCGCATCAACGATTACGGTTTTCTTGAAACACCCTACAAGGCCGTTGAGAAAGGAAAGGTGACCGAGCGGGTCGACTATCTGACGGCCGATGAGGAGGACCGGTACTTTATCGCGCAGGCGAATGCGCCGGTCGACGAGCATGGCAATCTGATGAAAGGACTCACCCCCGCCAGAAACAGGGGCAATTTCCCGTATAAAAAGGCGAACGAGATCCAGTATATGGACGTCTCGCCCTCGCAGGTCTTTTCCGTGTCGACATGTCTTATCCCATTCCTCGAACATGACGACGCGAACCGTGCGCTGATGGGGTCGAACATGCAGCGCCAGGCGGTGCCTCTGCTCACCTCCGAGACTCCGCTGGTGGGGACGGGGATTGAGGCCGCGGCCGCGTACGATTCGGGCGTGCTTCTGGCGGCGGCACGAGGCGGAGAGGTAGTCTATTCCGACGCGAAGGTCATAAAGATCAAGACATCGAGCGGTGAGATCGACGAGTATCCTCTGCTGAAATTCAAGCGTACCAACCAGGGGACCTGCTTCAATCAGACCCCGATTGTTCGTGAGGGGCAGAAAGTGAAGGCGGGCGATGTAATCGCTGACGGCCCGGCCACCGATAACGGCAGGCTCGCGCTGGGCAAGAACATACTGGTGGCTTTCATGCCCTGGATGGGGTACAACTTCGAGGACGCCATTCTTATTTCGGAACGCCTCGTAAAAGAAGATATTTTCACATCGGTACACGTGGAGCAGTTCGAGATCGAGGCACGCGAGACCAAGCTGGGGCGCGAGGTCATTACAAGGGACATTCCGAACCTTTCCGAAAAGGCGTTCCGGGACCTCGATCCCGACGGAGTGGTGCGTGTCGGAGCCTACGTCAATCCCGATGACATCCTCGTAGGCAAAGTGACGCCGAAGGGCGAGCAGGACCTCACTCCGGAGTATAAGCTTCTGCATTCCATCTTCGGAGAGAAGGCGCGCGAGGTTCGCGATACGTCACTGCGCGTGCCAAACGGCATCGAGGGCATCATCCTCGACGTTAAACGCTTTTCGCGCGAGAACGGCGACGAGCTGGCCCCCGGCGTTGAAGAGCTCGTTAAAGTCTATATCGCGACAAAACGCAAGATATCGGTTGGCGACAAAATGGCGGGACGCCACGGCAACAAGGGCGTTATCTCGCGTGTCGTGCCGGAGTATGACATGCCGTATTTGCCCGACGGTACGCCAGTCGACATACTGCTGAACCCGCTTTCAGTTCCCTCCCGAATGAACCTCGGCCAGCTCCTTGAGACGGAGCTCGGATGGGCAGCAAAGGAACTCAACCTTCTGGTGGAAACGCCTATTTTCGACGGCGCCGACGAGTCCGATATTCGCGAATATCTCAAGAAGGCGGGACTGCCCGAGGATTCCAAAAGCGTGCTGTACGACGGAAGGAGCGGCCAGCCTTTCGAAAACCGCGTGATGGTGGGCCAGATCTACATGCTCAAACTCGCCCATATGGTCGATGACAAGATACACGCGCGGTCGACGGGACCGTACTCCCTCGTCACCCAGCAGCCGCTCGGAGGCAAGGCCCAGTTCGGCGGCCAGCGGCTCGGCGAGATGGAGGTGTGGGCGCTCGAGGCATACGGCGCGGCATACACCCTGCAGGAACTGCTTACCGTTAAATCGGATGATATGCTGGGACGCGCGCGCATATACGAAGCTATCGTGAAGGGAATAAACACCACGGCCCCGGGCATACCTGAATCGTTCAACGTGCTGGTACAGGAGCTCCGCGGCCTTGCGCTCGACGTGAAGATATACGACGAGAACGGCAACGAAATCAGCCTTTCCGAATGGAGCGAGGGATTCAGTAAGCCCAAGAGGAAAATAAAGATCGATACGCTGCAGAATATTTAAGTGACGCGCGCCTTTTTCGCGGACATTTCTAAAGAAGAAGGATGAACAATGAGGGATTTTAACGATTTTAATTCCATGCAGATACGGCTCGCCTCACCCGACCTCATCCGCGACTGGTCGTACGGAGAGGTGAAGAAACCCGAAACTATCAACTACCGCACGCTCAAGCCGGAGCGGGACGGTCTGTTCTGCGAGAAGATATTCGGAACCACCAAGGAGTGGGAGTGCTACTGCGGCAAGTTTAAGTCCATCCGCTACAAGGGGGTGGTCTGCGACCGCTGCGGCGTGGAAGTCACTCACTATAAAGTCCGGCGCGAACGGGGCGGACATATCGAGCTTGCCTGTCCGGTGGCGCACATCTGGTATTACCGCTCGGTGCCGTCGCGCATGGGACTGCTTCTCAATATGACGGTCAATTCGCTGAAGTCGGTGCTTTATTACGAAAAATATATCGTCATAGAGACCGGAGAGGCCGAGGTCGACAACATCAAAATGGGCGACGTTCTCGACGAGGAAAGCTTCAATTTCTACTATGAAAAATACGGGGATACGTTCGTTGCCGAAATGGGCGCCGCGGCCATAAAGGAGCTTCTCCTCCGGATCGATCTCGATGAGGAGTCGCGCCAGCTGAGGGCCGAAATTCTCGATAAGGAATCCCGCGTCGACAAGAAGCTCATAAAGCGCCTTGAGATCATCGAGGCGTTCCGCGACTCGGGAAACAAGCCCGACTGGATGATTCTGGAGGTCATTCCGGTGATACCCCCGGAACTTCGCCCTATGGTGCAGCTGGACGGGGGCCGTTTTGCGACCTCCGACCTCAACGACCTGTACCGCCGCGTTATAAACCGAAACAACCGCCTCAAGCGGCTCCTCATGCTCCGTGCTCCGGAAATCATCGTTCGCAACGAGAAGAGGATGCTCCAGGAGGCCGTCGATGCGCTCTTCGATAACAGCCGACGCAAGCGCGCGGTGAAGGGCAAGGGAAACCGCCCGCTGAAGTCGATATCCGATATGCTGAAAGGGAAACAGGGGCGGTTTCGCCAGAACCTGCTGGGCAAACGCGTGGATTATTCAGGCCGCTCGGTAATCGTTATCGGTCCGGAGCTCAAGCTTTACCAGTGCGGTCTTCCGAAAAAGATGGCGATCGAACTTTTTAAGCCGTTCATCATGAAGCGCCTGGTGGACAAAGACTACGTTCAGAATATTAAATCCGCCAAGAAGATGGTGGAGAACGAGCGTCACGAGGTGTGGGAGGTTCTCGAAGAGGTGATATCCGAACACCCGGTGCTTCTCAACCGCGCCCCGACACTGCACCGCCTGGGCATTCAGGCGTTTGAGCCGATCATCGTGGAGGGGAAGGCGATACGCCTGCATCCGCTGGTGTGCCACGCCTACAACGCCGATTTTGACGGCGACCAGATGGCAGTGCACGTTCCGCTCTCCCCCAAGGCCCAGCTGGAGTGCTGGACCCTTATGCTCTCGGCGAACAACCTGCTCTCTCCCGCAAACGGACAGCCAATCGTCACTCCGACGCAGGACATCGTTCTGGGGATATTCTATCTGACAATGGAGCTCCCGGATGCGGCGGGCACCGGCAGCTATTTCGACGAGGAGAGCGAGATGCTCCGCGCGATAGACTGCGGGCAGATCAACATCCGCTCTAAAATAAAATTCTGGATGGACGGGCAGTTCGTCGAGACCACTGCCGGAAGGCTGCTCTTCAACAAGGTGCTGCCGGAGGGTTACCCCTTCGTCAATGCCGTGGTCAACGACAAGGGCCTTTCCCGGATCATTTCGAACATCTTCCGAACCTACGGCCCGACGGCGACCGTGAAGGTGCTGGACGACATTAAAGAGGCCGGATACAAATACGCGACGCTTTTCGCGCCGACCATAAGCGTTTCCGATATCGTTGTGCCCTCCAGGAAGCCGCAGATTATCAGCGAGGCCGATAAGAAGGTTGAGGAAATCGAGAATGAGTACCGTAACGGATACATCACCAACGAAGAGCGCTACAACCGGGTGATCAACGTCTGGACCAATACGAACGAAATCATCGCCGATACCATGCTCGAGGAGCTCGAAAAGAACCGCTCCGGCCTGAACCCGATTTTTCTCATGGCCCAGTCCGGCGCACGGGGCTCCAAACAGCAGATTCGTCAGCTTGCGGGAATGCGCGGCCTCATGGCGAAGCCATCGGGAGAAATCATTGACGTGCCGATCCGCGCCAATTTCCGCGAGGGACTGACCGTGCTGGAATACTTCATTTCGACGAACGGGGCGCGTAAGGGGCTGGCGGACACCGCGCTTAAAACCGCGGACGCCGGCTATCTCACCAGGCGGCTGGTGGACATCGCGCAGGACGTCGTCGTTACAATGGACGACTGCGGTACCACGGTGGGTATCGACCTCATCCCGATCAAGGAAGGTGACGAGGTCATCGAATCGCTCGGTTCGCGCGCCCTCGGCAGGACCCTTCTGTACGACCTCGAAAACCCGGTGACCGGCGAGGTTATCTGCAGGGCGGACGAAATCGTGACGGAAGACGTAGCGGCGAAGATCGACGAGCTTAACATTGACTCCATCGAGATCCGTTCTGTGCTCACCTGCGAGGCCCGTCACGGGGCGTGCGCGAAGTGCTATGGACGGAACCTCGCGACCGCCCGTGCCGTTGACATCGGCGAAGCGGTGGGTATCATCGCGGCGCAGTCGATCGGCCAGCCTGGCACCCAGCTTACGATGAGGACCTTCCATATCGGGGGCATCGCCTCTCGCTCCGTGGAGGAAAGCGAGATAAAGCTTAATTATCCGATTTACCTGAAAAACCTGACTTTCCGCACCATACGAACCGAGGAGAAAAAGACCATATCCGTGCGTCGCGGATACATGGTTGTTCAGCGCGTGATAGCCGAAATTACTCTTAAGGGCGAGTCCGAGCCGGTGGTAAACGAGGGCGACAAGATTTATTCAGGTTCCGTCGTTGCGAAAGACTCCGCGGGAGAGAATATCACCGCCAAGAACGCGGGATTCATCAAACTCGATAAAAAGAAGATATTCGTGCTCGGAGATCCCCATTCCATCCCCGTAAACGTGGGAACCGAGATATACGCCAAAGAAGGAAAGTTCTACGAGCGTAACGAGATCCTGGCATCGTTCGACCCCTGGCTGGAGCCGATCATTACCGAGGGAGCCGGGCGCGTCGAATTCGTTGATATCGAGCTTAACAAGAGCCTCAGGGAGGAGATGGACCACCTCACCGGCAATATGAAACGCGTTATCGTGGAGTACAAGACCGAGAAGCTCCAGCCCCGTATCGATATTTTTTCGTCCTCGGGCGAGCCCACGACCTATCTG
>CAZEAH010000004.1:0-5102 GCA_964510075.1 uncultured Leptospirales bacterium
CCGCATCGCCTTCTCTGTTAAATACAGATATCCCGCAAGGCGAAGCTCGAAGCTGCGATCGTTCCATCGTTCTTTAACATCGTGGCTTCCCTGAATGATCGTAGCACGAAAATCACGCTTGTCGCTGGATACATTTCGGCTGACCGTGCGCCATTCCTGTAACGAAAAGTTGCCGTATGCGACGAGGAGGAAGATTGCAATAAAGATGGCCGAAAGGGAAAGGAGTGGCCCCCCGATCAATATTGAACGAAACCCGGAGGTTTTCCATCGCATTGATGCAAATCGTTGCGCCATTTCGCTGGATGATCTGAAGAACATGCCGTTTAAAAGCGCGACAATAAATGAAAGACCGTACACTCCCGTGAGAGAGGCTGTCTGTGCAATGTATATATTGCCGGCAGCCGCGTATCCGGCGAGCCCCCATGGAATAAATACCGGAACAAGTTCGCGGATATATTCCGAAACCACCCAGAGTGACGGAAATACGCAATGAAGGAATATGCCGGTGCGACGCTGGAAGAACGTAAAAAGCACGAAAAAAAGTCCATACAGGATTCCAACAGGGATTGCGGCGAATAATAAAAAAAATGCAAGTGCGAAGACCGGTGATTTATCGTAATGAAACAAGAGAGCGTGAATTATCCAGTATGCAATTCCCGTTGTGATTGCCACCCCCCACATGATTCCGAGGCACAGAGTTCGTTTGGGATTTTTATACGGTGTCAACGCATACATGAGAGGCACGATCGCAACCATACATACGAACCACAGACTCTCGATCGACTGCGATATCGAATACATGCCGGCGGATGTAAAAACTAAGAGTGTGTCTTTATGTATTTTTTTTATCATCACCAATCTGTGCACTGTAGATAAGCAGCACTCAAGTGTTTTTTAGGACAGAGAGATTTTTACGGTATATTTACGGACTTTCATTAATGTAAATTTTGCTTGATTCTATCGTCCGCACAGGGCTATAATCAAACAGCATCTCTCAGGCCGCCGGTTAGACAGCGTGCGGGCCACGCTCACCCCGGCTAACGACTGATGTACGCTCTGTGCGGACGTTCAATGCGTTTCGACAATAAAGCGCATTCCTTCGACAGAAGGAATGATGCTGACAGTCATCGAAACAGTTTCTACAATGCCAGAAATTCTCCGGTAGAGACAGAAATTTGGATTGACATTTTAAATGTTTGTGAACATTGTTCACAATATGAATACAGTTCATTTATGATGATACAAGAAGGTTTCCTCGTCGTCTGAGTACCGCTGTCATAGTCAAAGATCGGCGTAATTTGATGCACCATCATACCGTCGTTTGGGGTTACAATGATTGAACGCACTTCGTCTGATGTAATTATTATCGGCGGTGTCGCCGCCGGGCCCAAAACGGGCGCCGCTCTCGCTCGCCGTGCACCGAATCTAAGCATTGTACTATTCCAGCGGGAGTCATATATCTCGTATGGTTCATGCGGCCTGCCGTATTTCGCTTCTGGTGATATACCGACGTTCATGGAACTCACTCGCACATCTTACGGGGTCGAGCGCAGTCCCGATTTCTTCAGAGACACCAAGGGCTTCGACGTGGTAACCGGGGCTGAAGTTGTCTCTATTGACAGATCCGCAAAAACGGTTAAAGTAAGAGAAACCGCAACCGGCGCAATCCACACACACGGATACGGCACACTTGTAATCGCTACCGGCGCTCATCCCACGACTCCCCCCTTTACGGTGGCAGAAAGCCCCTTGATACGTTTCTTCACGCGCCCCGATGACGCGCTCTCTTTCAGAAAACTCGCCGAGCGCGGAGGAATCGGCAGTCTCGTTATAATAGGCGGCGGATATATCGGCTGCGAGCTGGCTGAAGCGGCCACCGTGTGGGGCTTCGATACGACTCTTATTGAGCGAGAATCCCAGCTGCTGTCCGGCGGTTTCGACTACGAGATCGCGGCACACGCCAGAAGGGAACTTGAATCGGGAGGGATCAATATCCGTACCGACAGCACGGTTCAAAAAATTTCTCTCGTCGACGGCAGGCCTCTTGTCGAGCTTGCCGATACCTCCGTCGGCGCCGATTACGTGATTGTGTGCCTCGGAGTAAGTCCCGAAAGCGGACTCGCGCGCGATTGCGGCCTTGAAATCGGAGAACGAGGCGGAATACTCGTCGACGAACACCTCAGAACCTCGGACAAGGACATTTACGCCGGCGGCGACTGTGTGGAAGTCATTAATATCTTAACCGGAGGCCGCTCATATTTCCCACTGGGTTCTCTTGCCAACCGGCATGGCCGAGTTATCGCCGAGAATATAGCCGGGAATCGAGCGCGATTCACAGGCGCGTTGGGGGCCGCTCTTGTAAAGGTGTGCAATATCAATATGGGGTGCGTCGGGTTGAGCGAGACTCAGGCAATCGCTTCCGGAATATCCTGCGAATGCGTATGGGGAGGTTTTGCGGACAAGCCCGATTATTATCCTGAATCGAAGGAAATTGTCCTCAAGATGATATACCGGCCCGACGACGGCCGGCTGCTCGGTCTTCAGGCCGCCGGTGCGGGCGACATCTGCAGAAGGATCGATGTTTTTTCTTCCATGCTGCAACACGGCGCGCGCATAGACGATCTGCTTGAATTCGAACACGGCTATGCGCCTCCCTACTCCGAGGCCCTCGACCCACTTCACCATCTGGCTTCGCTTGCCCGGGCCCGGGCGCGTGGCCTCAGGATGCTGCCTCCATGTGTCGTTTCATCGCGATATGAACGGATCGTTGGAGGAAGGTTTATCTGGCTGGATATACGCGAGAGCGAACATTTCGCGGCAAACAAACCCGTCGTGTACGCAGAGGGTAATTACGTGCACATACCGCTTAACGATCTGCGTGCGCGGATCGGAGAACTCGATAAGAACAACGTCTATGTGATTATGTGCGGTCGCGGGTCGCGCTCGTATCAGGCATGGTCGATTTTGCACGCGGCCGGTTTTACGAGAGCGTATGTGGCGGGCGCCGGTCTTGCCGGAGCCTGCGCGTAATTCTTTTGTGTATTGACTGACCGACACGTCATATGTATTATACTCTGTCGGAGGCATCCGTAGTTGCCGGTCCCGCAGGTTAGCGTCGGCGTTTATTTTCGGCGATTATCGATTCACCATGGATATAGCAGATTTTATACTGATGAACAGGGAAAACATCCTCGATCGATGGAGGCGGATGGTACTGTCTTCGTACCCGAGCCAGGGCGCCTCTTTTCTCGGCTCGCAGCTTGACCGCTTCGCCAATCCGGTAGGCGCGGCGATAAACGATGTTACGGAGAATATGGTCGATGCCCTGATCGGCGGTGCGGACAATTCCGTGTACGCCGACTCCCTCGATCGTTTCATGAGAATTCGCGCCGTGCAGGAATTCAGCCCGTCGCTGGCCGTTTCATTTGTTTTCATGCTTAAAAGCGCGATCAATGAGACACCGGGATGGGAAGCCATCGAGAACGGTCAGACCGCCGAGCTCCTGTCTTTATTGTCACGCATCGACGCCATGGCCCTCGATGCCTTCGACCGGTATGCCTCATGCCGCGAAAAGCTATACGAAGTTTCGGTGAACGAATTCAAGCGTCGGAATCGAAAGGTGCTCGAACGACTCGGCCTGTCGGATGCGGCGGGCGATATCTGACAAACGGAGCGGTCAAATGGGTTTACTACTCTCCTTCATTTCCGTCAGTGCGCTGACTATTGCGGCGTACGCCGGTGCCGGCAAGTTCCCGGCTGTTTTCGGAATATGGGTGCCCTATGCGGCTTCCATTTTATTTCTCGCGGGCATAGTGTACCGTGTCATCGATTGGGCGGGATCGGCCGTACCCTTCCGCATTACAACCACTACCGGTCAGGCAAAATCCCTGCCCTGGATCAAATCCGAACGCCTGGAAAGTCCGTCGGGACTCCCGAGCCTTCTCGGCCGCATGGCCCTCGAGGTGCTTTTCTTCCGTTCCCTTTTCAGAAACACCAAAGCCGAAATACATCCCGGGCCGAAGCTGGCCTATGGTTCGAGCAAATGGCTGTGGGTGTTTGCGATGATGTTTCACTGGTCCTTTCTTGTCATATTTATACGCCATCTTCGTTTTTTCGCCGAACCGGTGCCCTTTCTCGTTACCATAACTCAGTCACTGGACGGACTCTTCGAAATCGGCGTTCCCGCGCTGTACATAACGAACGTGCTGATACTGCTTGCGCTTTCCTACCTGCTGGTCAGGAGGATAGTGGTCCCGCACATGCGATATATCTCCCTTTTAAACGACTATTTCCCGCTGTTCATGCTTTTCGGTATCGCCCTGTCGGGCATACTCATGCGGTATTTCATAAAAACCGACGTTGTCGCTGCCAAGAAGCTCATTATGAGCCTTCTCGTTTTCTCACCCGCCATACCTGAGGGGCTCGGGACCGCGTTTTACATACATTTCTTTCTCGTCTGCGTGTTTTTTGCGATCTTCCCCTTTTCAAAGCTCAGCCACATGGCCGGCGTATTTCTCTCGCCGACCCGCAACCTCGCCAACACAAACCGCGTGAGGCGCCACATCAACCCGTGGAACGCGCCCGTCAAAGTCCACACCTACGAGGAGTGGGAGGATGAATTCAGGGACAAGCTGAAATCGTCCGGATATCAACTGGAGAGGGAATAACATGGCACTCAAGTTAAGCCACGACGAATTGATGCGATTCGACCTGCGCCCCTCGGGCCGCGGTTGGATGGACACGAAGCCTGAATTCCGCAAGGGGACGTATTGCTTCTCCGGCGTCCCCAAACACGTCGAGTATCTCGAACAGCCGAACCCCAGGGAGTGGCAGCCCTATGACGACGACTGGAAGCTTCCCGAAAACTGGGAAGATACCATACTCAAAGGCTTCGAGGAACGACTCTCACGCTTCCGCTCGTTCAAGCTCTTTATGGACATCTGTGTTCGGTGCGGGGCGTGCGCGGACAAATGCCATTACTTTATCGGATCCGGCGATCCCAAAAACATGCCGGTGCTGCGCGCCGAACTTATACGCTCCGTATACCGCAAGCGCTTCACCGCGGCCGGCATCAACGCCCTGATCGCCCCGCGCGCTCATCT
>CAZEAH010000004.1:5112-21423 GCA_964510075.1 uncultured Leptospirales bacterium
AACTTCTGGGCCGTCTTGTCGGCGCGCGCGATCTCGACGAGGCGGTGCTTCGCGAGTGGTTTTATTATTTTTACCAGTGTACCGAGTGCCGCCGATGCTCGGTATACTGCCCGTACGGTATCGATACGGCGGAAATCACCATGATGGGCCGCGAGCTTCTCAATATGGTCGGCCTCAACATCAACTGGATCATCGAACCGGCGTCCAACTGCTTCCGCACCGGTAATCACCTTGGAATCCAGCCGCATACGTTTAAGGATAATATAGAGTTTGCGGTCGACGAGATCGAAAGCATCACCGGCATACGCGTCAATCCGACAATCAACCGGAAAGGCGCCGAGGTACTGTTCATCATCCCCTCGGCGGACATCTTCGCCGACCCGCATATCTTCACCTTCTACGGCTACCTCATGCTCTTTCACGAAATCGGGCTTGATTATACATTCAGCTCGTATGCATCCGAGGGAGGCAACTTCGGTTTGTTCTTCTCGCACGAGATGGTGAAGCGCCTCAACGCCAAGATCTATGCCGAAGCAAAACGTCTCGGCGTTAAGTACATTATCGGCGGCGAGTGCGGCCACATGTGGCGCGTGATGCACCAGTATATGGACACCATGAACGGCCCCGCGGAAACCAAGGGCGACCCCGTATCGTCCATCACGGGGACCCGTTTTGATCACGCCCGCTCGACAAAAATGGTCCACATCTGCGAGTTCACGTCGGACCTCATCCATCATCAAAAATTGAAACTGGATCCCTCCCGGAATGACGCTTATCGCGTCACCTTCCACGACTCGTGCAATCCGGCGCGGGCGATGGGAATGCTTGAGGAGCCCAGGATCGTCATTAAATCATCCTGCAACAATTTCTTCGAGATGCCCGATAACACCATCCGCGAGCACACCTTCTGCTGCGGAAGCGGTGCCGGCCTTGGAACCGACGAAAACCTCGAAATGCGCATGAGAGGCGGTCTCCCGCGCGCAAACGCGGTCAGGCACGTACACGACAAACACGGGGTGAACATGCTCGCCTGTATATGCGCAATAGACAAGGCCACCCTTCCGGCCCTTATGGACTACTGGGTCGGCGGTGTCGAGGTGTGCGGAGTACACGAGCTTCTTGGGAACGCTCTGGTGATGAACGGCGAGAAGGAACGCACAACCAATCTTCGAGGAGAGGAGCTCGCGGTGAAGGAGGAGTCCCATGCATGACAGAATGAAGATACTGGGCGGTGTCGTGGTTTTCATCGCCATTGCGTCCTTCCCGGTGTGGTACGCACGGACCACCGGCAGGGCGACCATCGTTCCGGAACCGAAGCTCGTGAACGCGGGAAAGGAATGCGTGAACACGAAAGAATACATGCGCGAGTATCACATGACCATGCTCAACGAGTGGCGCGACGAGGTCGTCCGAGACGGCAAGCGCCTTCCTGTTGTCATTGCCGGCGTTGAATACCGGAAAAGCCTGACCGAGACCTGCATGAAATGTCACGCCAACAAGGCCGATTTCTGCGATACCTGTCACAATTATCTCGGCGTATCCCCCGCCTGCTGGGACTGCCACAACTTCCCGAAGGAGCAGAAGCATGAAACGCGATAAGAATAATGAAATCAGCCGAAGGGAATTTATTAAAAAAGCGGCTTTGCTGGGTCTCTCGATAGGCGGTTCCGGCGCGCTGATGCAAGTCGTCTTCGGCGACGAAGTCCTGGCCGCTTCCGGCGCCGTGGAATCCGCGCCGATACGCTGGGCGATGATTGTCGACATGACAAAATGCTCGAAAAAAGAAGACTGCAACGACTGCATGGCGGCATGTCATCGCGTACACAACGTTCCGTCCATTTCGAGCAAGCGCCATGAAATTAAATGGATATGGAAGGAGCCGTTCGTCAACGCCTTCCCGGAGCATCGCGAAGGCAGACTGAGGAAGGACCTGCGAAGCGCGGATTTCATCGTACTCTGCAACCACTGCGACAATCCTCCGTGCGTGCGTGTGTGTCCGACGCAGGCGACCTGGAAGCGTCCTGACGGCATCGTTATGATGGACATGCACCGGTGCATCGGGTGCAGATACTGTATGGCCGGGTGCCCGTATGGATCGCGCAGCTTCAACTGGACGGACCCGAGAAAGTCGCTGGATGAAAAGTCAATCAACCCGGACTATCCCACGCGCACCAAAGGCGTCGTAGAGAAATGCGATTTCTGCGCCGAACGGATAGATCACGGACTGCTTCCCGTATGCGTGGAGGCGTGCAAGGAAAAGGCCCTTGTTTTCGGCAACCTCTCCGATCCGGGGAGCGCCGCAAGCACCCTGCTCGCCGGCCGATTCGCCATCAGGCGCAAGCCCGAGCTCGGCACCGGGCCGGAAGTCTATTACATCGTGTGAGGTCGATATGTTCGAGAAAGCGCTTTCCGGAAGCAGGAAATACTGGACGCTGGTTTTTATCCTTCTCGCTCTCGTCGGTACGGGTGTATTCTTCTACATGCGTCAGCTTTCCGAGGGTATGGTCATCACCGGAATGGGGCGTGATGTCTCGTGGGGCTTCTATATTTCCCAGTTCACATTCCTTGTCGGTGTCGCCGCGTCGGCGGTGATGGTGGTTCTTCCCTACTACCTTCACGACTACAAGGCCTTCGGGAAAATAACGATACTGGGCGAGTTTCTCGCGATATCCGCGGTGACAATGTGCGTACTTTTCATTTTTGTCGACCTGGGACAGCCCTTCAGGATATTCAACGTATTCCTGCATCCCACACCCAACTCGATGATGTTCTGGGATACGGTTGTGCTGATGGGATACCTGCTCCTTAACCTCTTTATAGGATGGTCTACTCTTGGAGCGGAACGCAAAGGCGTCGCTCCGCCGGCGTGGTCGAAACCGCTTATCTACATTTCAATCCCATGGGCGGTGAGCATTCATACGGTTACCGCGTTTCTTTACGCCGGGATCCCCGGACGCCATCTCTGGCTTACCGCCATAATGGCCGCACGCTTTCTGGCTTCGGCATTCGCCTCGGGCCCCGCGCTCCTCATACTGCTGTGTATGGTCGTTCGGCGCTACACCCGATTCGATCCCGGCAGGGAACCAATACAGGCGCTGGGGAAAATCGTCGCCTACGCGATGACAATAAACATTTTCTTCATCGGCCTTGAGTTCTTCACCGCGTATTACAGCGGCATTCCCTCGCACAGGCATTCGCTTGAATATCTTTTCTTCGGGCTCGAGGGCCACGGTTCGCTGGTGCCGTTCATGTGGACATCGATGGGCCTTGCGGCACTTGCCCTCGTGCTTCTGATCACCCCGTCAACGCGTCGCAACGAGCGCTGGCTGGCTACCGGCGCCGCCGCGGTGTTTTTCTCCACCTGGCTGGACAAGGGCCTCGGGCTGGTCGTGGGCGGTTTCATCCCCTCGCCTTTCGAGTCAATCACGGAATACTCCCCCACCTTCCCCGAGCTTATGATAAGCCTGGGAGTGTGGGCGCTCGGTTTTCTCATCCTCACGCTGCTTTACAAGATTACGATCGCGGTAAGGGAAGAAGCGTAGCGATTAAAAAGTGACAGGAGGAAGGCATGTCGACAAAAGAGGTACAGGAAGCTATTTACAAAAATATGGAGGCCTGGAAAAAGATCGAAAACGCGTCGGTGGCGTCCACGGGACAGGTAATCGAAAAGACTACGAACCCTGTGATCCGCCTCGTCATGGAGATCATACAGCATGACTCGCAGATGCATTATCGTGTCCAGGAGTTCATCCAGCGCTCCCTTAAGGAAAAGGCCGTTTCCATGACCCCGGACGAGCTTGAAAAGGTCTGGAAACTGGTGGAAAACCACATTAAAATAGAGGAAAAGACCATGAAAATGGCCAAGGCCTCTCTCGAAGCGCTTAAAAAGCGCAAGATGGTCGTCTGCGAATACCTTATAAATTATCTGCTTAAAGACGAGAAGAAGCACAACGATCTTCTCGTTGAGATGGCTACGATCAAAAAGGGTATGTATCCATACGGTTGACCATGTGCTGAAACGGCCGCCCGCCCGCAGGGCGGCCTGCCTGCTGTTTTTATGGATTTTTCCTGACGTTTAAGGTATTTTGTCTGATACGTTAACTGCTAAGGAGGGACCTGTGTCTGCTCTTGTATTGATGATATGCGCGTACACCGCAGTCGTGATATTTGCTGCCGTCGTAGCCTACAGAACCGTTAAAATCGCCAGAATGCCCGTTCACCTCAGATGGGAGCTTGCTCCCGTACCCCATGAAAAAGGAAAAAGCGCCTACGGGGGCTCATATCTCGAGGAATACGAATGGTGGACAAAGGAGCGAAAAAGCTCTATATTTAATGAAGTGGTTTATATGGCAAAGGAGATCTTCCTTCTTAAAGGTGTATGGGAAAACAACCGCGGCCTGTGGCCGTTCACCTTCCTTTTCCATAATGGAATATACCTACTTGCCGCGGCAGCCGTTCTGATATTCATCAGCGCTGTGATGCTTATTTTCTCTTCCCCCCTTGCACCGCTCGATCTGACCCTGGGTCTCGCGTCCATACTCCTTTTCGCCGCGTACTGTATCGGCGTTGCCGGATCTTTCGGACTGCTTGTAAAGCGATTATTGGATCCCGACCTCAGGCCGTTCAATTCAACCGCGACATACCTCAACCTTGCGCTGCTCGGTCTCGTTTTCGCCAGCGGCATTTTCGCCTATTTTTCAACCGCCGATTATTCCCTCGAACTGGGATATTTTGCGCGATCGCTGATAACCTTTTCGCCGCAATCCTATATCTCCGTTCCTCTGGGAGTCCATATACTCATCGCATTGATTTTTTTAACATATCTTCCATTCACCTACATGATTCACTTTGTCGCAAAGTACTTCACCTACCACGAAGTCCGCTGGAACGACCGGCCGCAAAGTGAACAGATGACGCACAGGCTGAATGAACTGCTTCAACAGCCCGTAAGCTGGTCCGCCCCGCACGTGAGGGGCGACGGCAAGAAGAACTGGGTGGATACGGCAACCGAGGAGATGAAAGATGAAAAAAAGCCTGAAAATTAAAGATATATCCCTTAACGGGGATGTGCCTATTACCGAGCTCAAAATTGACGAGCTTCTTCCGCTTCCGCCTCCCTACGATAAAATCGAGGAGCAACCGGGATGGAAACAGATCACCGAGGAGCAGAAGGGTCGCATCGTTTGCAATCTGGACGGAGTTGTCGGCCTGAGCCTTCCCAGGCCCGAAAGCCCGGAAGAGGAAAAGAAATATGTCGATCTCTTTGTCACCGGTATGCAGAAGCTCCTCAGCAGGGAGAACAACTGGACATTCCTGCAGCCGCTGCTTCTTTCACTGGAGTATTGCGCCAAATGCCAGACCTGCAGCGACTCGTGCCCCGTATACGAAGCGAGCGGGAAAAACGACCTTTATCGGCCTACCTATCGGTCCGAGGTGTTCCGACGCCTTGCCAACAAGTACCTAAAGCCCGGGGGAAAGCTCCTTGCAAAACTCAACAATGAAGAGATCGAGCTTAATTGGACGGCCATCAGCCGCCTGTACGAGCTTGCCTATCGGTGCACAATGTGCAGGCGGTGCGCACAGGCATGTCCAATGGGTGTCGACAACGGCCTCATAACGCACGAGCTGCGTAAACTTTTCAGCCAGGAACTCGGCTGGGCGCCGCGGGAGCTTCACGAGAAGGGCACAATGCTTCAGCTGAAGGTGGGCTCCTCCACCGGGATGAGCCCGAAGGTCGTAAAAGACAACATGGAATTTATCGACGAGGATTACAGCGAACTTACGGGATTTGATGTTGTTACCCCCTGGGACCGTGAAGGCGCCGACGTGCTTCTCATCCACAACGCCGGCGAAATCCTTTCGTGGCCTGAGAACCCTGCGGCATTCACCATTTTGTTGAATGCCGCAGGCATCAGCTGGACCCTCGCGTCGGACGACCCGGCCTACGACGGCGTGAATTACGGACTTTTTTACGATGACGTCCAGCTAGCGCGAATCGCCCTTAAACACGCCGAAGTCGCAAAAAAGCTCAATGTGAAAAAGATTGTCATGGGCGAATGCGGCCACCAGCACAAGGCACTCATGACCATAGCGGACCGCATACTCCTTGGAGACATGAACATCCCCAGGGAGAGTTCCATGACCTTCCTCGAGGAACTGGTTTTTAGCGGAAAAATCAAATTCGATCCTTCTAAAAATAATTTTCCGGTTACTCTGCACGATCCATGCAACATAGTACGCAACCTCGGTATCGTCGAGCCGCAGCGTCGTATTCTGCGTTATCTCTGTCCGCAGTTCAGAGAGATGACCCCGCACGGTGTGGATAACTACTGCTGCGGTGGCGGCAGCGGCTTTGCGGTGATGTCACAGAACAATTTTAAGGACTGGAGGGTTGCCGTCGGTGGCAGAAAGAAGTTCAAGCAGATTCTCGACGCCTTCGCCGACCAGCCGGGGCCCGAGGTGAAGAAATACGTTTGTGCCCCGTGCTCCAACTGCAAGGGCCAGATACGCGACATCCTCGATTACTATGGCGCGCCCCAGAAGTCCGGCATCATCTACGGCGGGCTCGTTGAGCTCATCGTAAACGCGATGGTGGACCTCAAAGAACCGTTCATCAAATGGGAACACTGACCGGTGAAAGGAGACTGGAATGAGCGATAAAAACAAAAAGATTCTAATAGTGGACGATGAGCCCGATGTGGTAACCTACCTTGCCTCCCTGCTGGAGGACAACGGGTATCGTACGATCAAGGCCTTCAATGGGAAGGAGGGGATGGATCTCGCCAAAAAAGAGCTTCCGGACCTCATTTCACTCGATATCACGATGCCGGAGGAAACCGGGGTCAGGATGCTGCGCAATCTTCACGACGACCCGGCCACCTCGGGCATTCCGGTAATACTTGTCACAGGAGTCGATCCGCAGTATAAGGATTTCATCGAGCACCGAAAACAGGTAAATCCTCCGGCCGCGTACTTTGAAAAACCGATCGACAAGGAGCTGTTCCTGCAGACTATCATGAAGATAGTGGGGTAACGTATATTCCGCCGGGGCCTTCGCCCCGGCGTGAATCGGACTATCACAATGACCATCTTTTCATCCGAACTGAACGCATGGTTCCAGAACAGACTCCTGGATGAGATCCCTCTTAACATAGCTATAATTGACCGCGATTACCGTATAGTTTACGCAAACGAAAAATTCCGCTCCCAGTTCGGCGAATGGGCGAATCGAAAGTGCTACCAGGTGTATAAAGGTCTCGACGAGCCGTGCAATGACTGCCAGGGTATGCGCACCTTCGACGACGGTATTCCGCGTAAATTTGAGGAGGTGGTGGGATATCGGGAATATTATATGGTTCAGACGGCCCCGGCCCTCGATTTGAACGGCAATGTAGCATACATTGTCGCGATGTCGGAAAACATCACCGAAATACGAAACCATCAGCTCGAATGCGAGATATTCTTCGAAAGGGTGCCCTGCTATATCGCGGTCATAGACCGCGGTTTCAACATTATGCGCGCCAATGAAAAACTTACGGAAACATTCGGGGACTGCGCGGGAAAAAAGTGTTACGAATTATATAAGAAACGCACGACGGCCTGTGAGGATTGTCCGGCCGCGCTGAGCTTCCTTGACGGGGGCGAACACACCTCGACCCATGTCGGGATATCAGCGGACGGCGGAGAAACACATTATGTGGTAACCACGACCCCGCTCATCAAAGGGCATACGGAATGCAAATACGTCGTCGAAATCCTGACCGACATCACCCATATAAAAGCCCTGGAAAAGGAGAAACTCGACGCCGAGCGCCTCGCTGCCGTCGGACAGACGGTGGCCGGCCTGGCGCACAGCATCAAGAATATTCTGATGGGCGTCGAGGGCGGGATGTACATGGTCAGCTCGGGCATCGAGAAGGACGACAAGGCGCGGCTTTCCCGGGGCTGGGAAATGCTCCAGCGTAATATCAGCAAGGTATCATCTCTGGTAAAGGACTTTCTCAGCTTCGCCAAAGGAAGGAAGCCCGAAGCGAAAATGGTCAACCCGAATACTCTTATCGACGAAATTATTGACCTCTATGCCGAGACGGCAAAAGGTATCGGCGTCGAACTGAAGCGGATGTCTCCCACTCGTATTCCGGAACGCCCCCTCGACCCGGACGCGATCCACACGTGTCTCACCAATCTTGTCTCGAACGCCATCGACGCATGCCAGCTCAGCACGCGCGAAAAGAGCACAGTTCTCCTGGGCGCCTACGAAAACGACGGCACGCTTGTTTTTGAGGTTGCGGACAACGGATGTGGCATGGATTACGATATCCAGAAGAAGGTATTTACGACTTTTTTTACGACAAAGGGTGGCAAGGGTACCGGTCTCGGTCTTCTCACTACCTATAAAATAGTACAGGAACATGGAGGACGGATCAGCGTTGAATCGACTCCGGGAGAGGGTTCTATTTTCAGAATCCTTCTTCCCGTCTCACGGTTGCCGGAAATAACATGATTGACCTGACAACCGAAAAAGTGTATCACGTAGCCTGAAATCGCATTAGCACCGCGAACGCATAATAGTGTATCATGGTTACTATCTACATGGGGAGTATTGTGATGAGCAATGATTCAAAGAAGACCGTCCTGATTATCGACGACGAGGATGATGTCAGAAGCTATCTCGAAATGGCTCTCGAAGATGCAGGCTATGAGGTGATGTCGGCATCGGACGGCATTGAAGGCCTTGCAAGACTTTCAGAAAAGATTCCGGATCTCATCTCGCTTGACGTCGTAATGCCGAAAGGTTCGGGCGTTAAATTTTACAGGGAATTGAAAAAGAAACCAGAGTGGAGCGCAATTCCGGTGATTATCGTTACGGGACACGCGCGAGACGAGCTCGGTAAAGCCGATTTTAACGAAATGACCATGTCAGGCCCTGGAGTGTATCTTGAAAAACCGGTCACGGCGTCGAAGTATGTTGAAGCAGTGGGCGCGATCCTCGGTGTCGGCGGTAAAATATCTCCGGAAACAGACAATGAGCTTAAGGAAGAGCTTAAATCCCTCATCGATAGAGCCGATCCGGCGACCCTGAAGGAAATTTTGAAATCGATCAAAGGCGCATCCTGACGCCATCTATTCGGCGTCCGAATGGCAGAACGAACACTCGGAGAACATCCGCTGGCCGAGCTTTTCATCCTGTTTTTTGTGGCAGGTGATGCAGCTCCCATGCATCGCCGATTCGTATCCCCTCACATTCACGTACGACTCCGTTGGCCCTGTATAGTACGGATGGCATTCCGCACACTTTTTCGCTTTTTCACGCGACCGGTCTTTCCCATGACATTCGTTACAGTACGTCCCTTTCCCTCTGTAGAGCTTTGAGTGCATCTCATGGTCGAATATCGATGACTTCGCGTTCATATTTTTATGGCATTCATAGCAGGAGCTTGAACTGTCGTCAGGCAGGCTCAGGTGGTGACATACCGAGCACCCCTCTCCGCTCTTCACCGCATACTGCTGATGCGATCCGTGGGTGAATTCTACCGAACGCCCGTTGCGGTTTCCGTCAATTTTCATCAGCTCCCAGCCTACGGCGCCTTTGAGCTTCTGTTGAGTTGAATGTCTTCCGTCGATGCTAAGTGCCGTGAATACTATCGCGCAGGCAAATACGATCGGGACAGTTGATAGTACCACTATTCTGTATACGCTATCTTTCATTTTCATTTAATTCTCCGGTGGGTCAACCAATCTCTGTACCGCCGTTCCCGTTGCCTCTTCCGGCGGGGAATTTCCATGCTATGGCGGAGGCAGTCCATAGTACAGGGTACAGGACACAATGTCCCAGCCTGGAAAACGGAATCAGCAAAAGAATCGCGTTTCCGCAGAGAGCGTGTATAATCAGCATTGTCCCATGCGAGAAAGGATTTATGGCTTTACTTGCGACAAGTCCCGAAATAAGAGCGACTAATATCAGCAGAATTATAAAATAATCCATCCCGTCGGACAGCGTTCGGCCCGATCTCTTGATAAGCCTGAAGGATATAAGCAGGAATGCGCAGAGAATGCACAGTACAGTCAGAACGTGAATTATATACCTGTCGATAAAAGGCCACGAAATGCCGAACGTTTTCTTAACTATCAGAATATGGTCCTGATGCAAAACTATTGTGGCGAGCAGCGTAACGTGAAACATGAAGGATACCGCACTGAAAAAACGGCGGGTTACAAAGATCCTTTTTATGGGTATCAGCCATGATGCCGTCTCCAGGAATATATCCTTCCATGGAATTTTCCTGTCGCCGGCTTTCTCCATCGATCTTGATATGTCAATAACAGCTATCGAGGCAAGCCTAATCAGACCGAGCAGGGCCACGGCCATACAGAAGCTAAAGAGCGGTCCCGTAACAAAGCTCAAGACATCATTCATCCGTTTTCACCTGGTTCTTCATTTTGATTGCGGTAAAAATCAGGTCGTGGAGACCGGCATGCCTCATGGGCAGTTTATAGTGAGTTATCAGCTCGCCTATCTGCTTCTTGCAGTTGGCGCACGGCGTTATAACGACATCGGCCCCCGTTGCCTTAAGCTGTTCCGCCTTTTTCCGCCCTGCCGTATCCATTCTGTACGGTTTAAGCTCATTAACCGACACTGTTCCCCCGCCACCGCCGCAGCACAGATTGTACCGGCCTGATGGCGTCATATCGACAAATTCCTTTATAAACGACCTGATAATGTTCCTCGGCTGGTCGACAATCCATCCTGATCTCGCGATATTGCACGGATCATGATATGTGACCTTCTCGGTAATGGCCGACGTATTGAT
This sequence comes from uncultured Leptospirales bacterium, assembly GCA_964510075.1. GTDB lineage: Bacteria > Spirochaetota > UBA4802 > UBA4802 > UBA5368 > MVZN01. The sequence continues at coordinate 15,924 of CAZEAH010000004.1, forward strand.
TTGAACCCTGCCCTCAGCGATTAACCGATCCGTCAGTTCGAGAATATTTACGACGGGAATTTCTTCGAACCTGTTGAATGTCGGCAGGAACGCCTTGGCCGAACGCGAGGCATGCCCGCACTCTCCGATCAGTATTTTCTTTCCTTTTATCCGAATGACCTCGTCCGCCATCTTTTGCAGCACTTTTTCAAGCACCTCATCGCTGTAAAAGAGACCGTAATTTATGGCATCGTAATTGCCCGAAGCTATCGTCCAGCTGACACCCGCCTCGTGGAGTACGCACGCTATTCCCATGAGCGTATCAGCCTCCATGAGGAAATCGCTGACCGGCGGGAAAAACACATATTCGGCTCCTTCGACATCAAGAGGGAAGCGGACCGCGACCCCCTTGATCTCGAGTATTTCTTCTTCAAGAAATTCTATCGTGCTTTTCAGCGCTTTCAACGGAATTGCCGATGTATTGCCCGTAGCGCCTTCAAGCTGTTCTCGAACAGAAACCGCGAGCGCCTTGGGGACTATCCCGATTTTGCTGAGTATGAATCGGCCGAGCCTGGTCAGCAACCGGTGATCGATACCCATAGGGCAATACAGCGTGCATCTACCGCATGCGGTGCAGTGATAAAAAGATTCAACCATCTCGTCGATGTCGGACTCGGTGACCGAAACGGTTCCGAACAAACGCCGCTTAAGTTTTCCCAGCGGAGTGAAATGGCGTTTGTATATCCTTAGAAGAATCGCCGATCGATAACATGGAACGTCTTCGGGCCTTCCGGTCGCCTGATAAATCTGACATTCGGTCGCACACCGCGAACAGTGCATCGAAACGCGGGAATATAGATCGAGTATCGATCGATAATTCGAATTTTCGAGGACCTCCTCGAACGCGGCAAGAAATCCCTCCGCGCGACGACTTTCAAGCGGCCTCTCAATGTAATACGGGTAACTGCTTTTGATTTCCATGCGCTCTTTATACCAGAGTACGGTATTGTATCAATTATTTTTCTGCGACGCGGATTTAATCCGCTTCAATGGTCACACGCGTTGACGCCCAGCTCGAGACGTTCATTAAGGAAATCATTAATGATCGTTTCCGGATCATTCGGCTGTGCCCCGGTAACCACCGTTATGTTCGCCTCCCGAAAAAGACCCTGCGCGCGGGACCCCATACCTCCGGCGATAATGCAGTTAACTCCATTTTCCGCCAGCCACCTCGGCAGGATGCCTGGTTGATGCGGCGGAGGCGTCAGAAACGATTTTCCCAGGATTTTCTTATCCGCTGGATCGACATCGACCATCGCAAACTGTTCGCAATGACCGAAATGCATGCATAGTCGGCCATCGGCTACGGGTATAGCTATTTTCATATTTTACCTCCATTATATTTCATTATTTTCGTTACGATATCGTCGAACGCCCTGTTCGCTGCGCCACGGCCCTCCCCTTCATCGGTTATGAACGGCCTTCCGTCATCGGAACTTTCCGTAATGCGGCTTTCTATGGGAATGCTCCCAAGAAACGGAACCTGCATGTCGACCGTCATCTTGATCGCACCTCCGCCCTTGAAAATTCCGATCGTTGTTCCGCAATGGGGGCAGGTGAATCCGCTCATGTTTTCGATGACTCCGATTACGGGCATATTCAACTGACGACAGAATGAAATTGATTTCATTACATCTATCAGCGCCACATCCTGAGGTGTCGTTACGACAACCGCTCCGTCCGGGTTTTCTATTAACTGGCATACCGAAAGCGGTTCGTCTCCCGTTCCTGGAGGAGAGTCTATAATCAGATAGTCGAGATCCCCCCAGGCCACATCTTTAAGAAACTGCTTTATGATGCCGTATTTCAGGGGCCCCCTCCATATAACCGCGTCCTCCCTGCGCTGAAGCATGAAGCCGACAGAAAGAACCTTAAGTGATTCTCCATATACCAGTGGTATTATTTTCCCGGAAGCATCTGCGGTCAGTGCTTCACCCTGCAGTCCGAGCATTGTCGGTACGCTGGGTCCGTGAACGTCTATATCAAGCAGACCCACCCTGGCGCCGGTTTTCGCAATAGCCACGGCAAGATTAACCGCGACGGTGCTTTTCCCGACCCCCCCCTTTCCCGACAGAACAACGATCTTTTTGCCTATTTTAGCAAGATTGGTGCGCAGCTCTTCCTGGTCATTTACGGCTTGCTGTGTCGAAGAACACGCTTCCGTATCTTTCTTCACGCCTTTTTGCTCCTTCTTGTCGAACATTCCGATCATTCTCCTGTGTTCTTTGGATTCTATGCCTCGTGAAGCCACTGTTTCCTGCTGCTGGTTGTAGTGCTGAACCTATAATCGTCAATCGCTTTATCATCCATCCATCCTGTTCGCACCTTTTCGTCATTTTCAGTCCTGTCGAATTTGGGATTGTATGGTTTTATATCGACCAGCGGAGTGCCGTCCACCATGTCTACCCCAGATATCCTCAATATGCCGTTCTCGATCGACAAAAGTTTAACAAGGGTAAGTCCTATCCGGTTGGGCCGATGGGGAGAGCGAATCGCGAAAATACCCCTCTCCCCTGCGTCGAGATAGGGTCTGGCGATCATTTTCAATACGGTTGTCCTGTGGAAAACATAGAGCAGAAAGATATGTGAAAATCCTTCAAGATCTCGCAGCCCCTCCCGGAACTCGGGATAGACATGCGCCTCGCCGATTGAATCTGAAGCGAGTCGACCTTGAATCGGCACATCGTCTTCTACCCCCTTATAGGGAGTTCTTATAACGCCGATCGGCCGTATCGTAAACTCACATGATTTCACGCTTCACCGTCTCCCACATCGATCGAATTGCGTCTGCCGTTTCTCCGCTCTCAGCCTCAATAATACTGAGTCCCTTCATCTGTGCCCTTGTAAAGGCTGTGTCGTAAGGTATCTCGGCTACGACAGTGAAATTTCTGGCGCGTGCAAGGTTTCGGATTGAAAGAGTATTGCTTTTATTGATGTCCGCCTTGTTTATGCATACAAATGTTCGTATCTTGAAGTGAGCGGCAAGGTCGGCCACCCTCTCGAGATCGTGAATGCCGCTTACCGTCGGCTCTGTGACGACCAGCACGGAAGAAGCGCCGGCTATGGACGCTATAACCGGGCATCCAATACCAGGGGAACCGTCGCTGATAATAATTCGGCTGTTTCTTTCTTCCGCGATTCGCCTGGCCTCTTTTCTGAGCATCGTAACGAGTTTCCCCGAATTGCCTTCTGCCAGCCCGAGTCGTGCATGTACCATTGGACCGAACCTGGTTTCCGATATATACCACCTTCCAGATATTCTGTCTGTCATCGAAATAGCGGATGTAGGGCAGAAACGCTCGCACACCCCACACCCTTCACACGCTATGGGATCGACTTCATAATTTTCTAGAAACGCATCGAACCTGCACACCTCCTTGCATTTTCCGCATCCGGTGCACTTATCCAGGTCGGTAAGCGCGACAAGTCCGCCGATAAAATCTTCCTCTTTTTGCACGGCAGGTGAAAGTATGAGGTGAAGGTCGGCCGCATCCACATCGCAATCGGTTAGTACGCTCGTGCCGGAAAGTGCCGCCAGTGAGGCCACGATACTCGTCTTTCCGGTACCTCCCTTTCCGCTTATAACCACAAGCTCCCTGACTGTCATGAAGTCCTCCCCGCGTCTGAGTACCTTTCGGCAAACATCGTCAGCGCGTTGAAAACGTTTGGAAAGGACGAGTGGAACTCGTCAATAAAATCGCCGCGGGAATACGCTTCGGCTATCAAACGAGAGTGTGGCACCGACGCGATAAGTTCGATGTTTTCGTCGCGACAATAATCTATGATGGAATTGTTTCCTATATCGGATCTGTTTATCAGGACGCCGAAGGGAATTCCCAGTCTTCGCACCATACCGACTGCAAGTTTCAGATCGTTCAGCCCGAAAGGAGTCGGTTCGGTTACCAGTACCGCACAGTCGCAACCCCGTAAAGATTCCACAACCGGGCAGGATGTTCCCGGAGGAGCGTCTATTATGCGGACATCAGCCGAGTAACAGTTGCCCTTAAGGGCCTTTATCAGCGGTGGCGAAACAGGCTGGCCTATTTTAAGCCGCCCACCCGCATAGACGATCCCTTCATTATATCCCTCTTCTAGAATCCCGATTTCTTTCTGAACCTCATAGATGGCTTTTTCGGGGCACTCCATAACGCATCCGCCGCATGAATGGCATAAATCCGGAAGCACGAGGGGCTTTCCTTGTATAATGACTATAGCGTTGAAATTGCACACCTCTTCGCACCTGCCGCATCCGGTACATTTGTCCTCATCCACGCCCGGAATGGGAGTGTAAATGGTTTCTTTTACGCGAATTTCAGTTTTTAAGAAAAGATTCGAGTTGGGCTCTTCCACGTCGCAATCGAGAAGGGATACTTTCCTTCCGAGCTTTGCGAACCAGTTCGCAAGCGATACGGAAATCGTTGTCTTTCCGGTCCCGCCCTTGCCGCTGGCTATCGCGATGTGCACCCTGCCCGCCATCAGAATTCCATAACCGTTCCCACCGCGACCTGAACAAACCTGTCTTTGAAGTGGGAAGCCAAAGCCGATGACCTTTTGAAACCGGTACAGTGGGAGGTGCCTATAAGCGCAACATTGAATTTCTCTAAAACCTCGACCGTTCTTTCGAAGTATTCCGAAGAAGCGCTCTCGAGATGCGTTCCTCCGATAACCGCGTGAAATGACGTGTGTCCGCTCCTGGCGCTTATATCCTCAAGAATCTCAACAATTCCGGCATGCGCGCAGCCAAGAAGTACAACCGGTCCGCTTTCCGTTTCCACGAGCAAAGACAGATCATCGTTGAACGGGTCGTCTTCTACCGCACCGTCATTTTTTCTTTTCAGTCGCACGTCCCAGGTCTTCCAGCCTTCCGGCCTCGCCACATCCGCGATAAACGCAAGTTTCTCTGTAATCCGGCCATATCCCGATATCCAGTTAAAATGCGCTCCCGCGTTTTCATATTCAGGACGCGACGACTGAAATCCTATGGGAACCTCCAGATCATTCCCCGGCATCTGGTACAGTGCAATTTTCTGGATAAAAGCGTCCGGATGGCAGTAAACCTCCGTGCCGTTTGCGCGTGCCTTGAGTACCTGCATCAGTCCGCCCGTGTGGTCATAGTGCCCGTGACTTAAAATTATTCTGTCTATCATGTCTGGATTTTTACCCAGTACCTTCATGTTGTTTAGCAATCCGAAACCCTGGCCAGTATCATACAGGGTGGCTGTTTCGTTTTCGATAAATAATGACAGACCGTGTTCTCCGATAAAAGGCATCGGGGAGCCGACGGTATTTTCACAGAGAACCGACAGTCTCATTTTCATCACCCACACTCCATTACAAACTTTAAGGGAACCTCTATTAATTAACATTTTTGAGGTTGATAAAGTTGCAACTCCTGATTAAATCAAGGGTTACGATTTCTGATATTGCTAAAAGTTTTAATTTTTAGAGGTTCCCTTAATTA
>CAZEAH010000005.1:0-20431 GCA_964510075.1 uncultured Leptospirales bacterium
GGGCCGAACCTGCGCCGAGACCGCACCGCGTACCGGCTCAAAACGACTCAAGAGGAATGGAGCGAAAAATGGCAAAGGGATGGCGAATCATCGGCGTAATAATCTGTATAGCGGCGTTCGCGACGGCGCTCGGCGCGCAGTCCGCGGAGCCGATCAAGGAATTCATTCCGCTGTACAACCCGCTTCAGGTCATACAGAGACTGAGCTACGACAATTTCAAGAACATCAAGCTGTTGCATAACGCCATCATCAGCTTCGGCGGAGGCGAGTCCGAGTTCGACCGGCTCGTCAGCGATTATGCCGAGGCCACCTCGTACTATTTCAGGAGAAGTCTGGTGGAATCCGCAAATCTTTTTACAAAGAACGAAAAGGACATCCAGGCGGTGGGCATGAAGCTCGCTCAAAAATTCAAAGAAGACACGGAAGCCCTCCACCGCGAAATCATCAAGCAACAGGTAAAAAGCAACGTAAAGCTCTCGCTCAAGGGAGAGAAGGCCGATCCCACGGCGGAATTGCTTGTTTCCAACGGGGCCTTCGGAGTAAACAAGGGGAACGATTTTCTCGAGCGTTCCAGGCCGGTTGACGCCGTCTACTATTTCCGGCGTGCGAAGGAGTCGTGTTTCAAGTACTACGAATACACAAAACAGCCGATTCCCGACCAGTATAAAAAGGACGTGGTTGACGCCCAGAACAAGATTTATACCTCGAAGGAAAAGGAGAAATAGCCTAATCGCCGTTTTTCTTCAATTCCCTGTCGTGCTGTAACAGCCGCAGCGCCAGAACGCGTATTTCCGCGTTCTGGTGTACAAGTAGCGCGGTCACCCGCTTCTTCGTGAGCCCGTCAAGCCTGTAGCCGACGAGCGCCTTGAGCAGAGCCTTCAGCAGCGTGTGTCTGGTCGGAGAATCCTCATCCAGCATCGAGGCGAGGGCCTGGTAAATTCTTTCATCGCGAACCGATAGATGCTCGATGGCGGCCAGCCTCACGTTACTATTCGGGTCTTCCAGCGCCTGCAGGATGTAGGGAATCGAGACATATCGTATTGCGAAATCCTCTATCGCGAGAAGCCCCTTGATGCTTTCCTCACGGATGAGCCAGTCGTCGCTCGAGAGCCCTTTGGCGAACACGACGGAGTCGCGCGCATCCCGGAACCCGCCAAGAACCCTGATCGCCTGCCAGCGCACGTTCCCGTTCGGCTCGTACTCCGCAAGGGCTCTGATACGCCGACGCGCTCTTCCGCTTTCGGTCCTTTCGAGCGACCTGAGTGCCTCTATCCTGACAAGCGTATGGCCGTCGTCCAGCGCCCTTAAAAGCAGTTCCTCCGCCTCACGCACCCTGAAGCCCGCAAGCTCACGCACGGCGGCTCGTCGCACCTCCCAGCTGGCGTTTTCGTAACGGACGGCCGCCTCGCGGGCCTTCTGGCGTTCGTCCCTTTTAATCTGCTGCGCGCCCGTCCCGCATCCCGCCTGGAGCGCAATTGCCAGAAGGAGCGCGAAGGCGGCGAGATGAGACCTCATCGCAAAAACGCCTAGAAATCCTTCTTTCTCAGAATCCCGTCAAGCAGGCCCTCGTCTCCCCTGTTGCGGATGATTATCCTGCTCCGCTCGTCAATGTCATAATAATCGAACCAGGAGTTGAGTATCTCATTCGGCACCACGCGCGGTGCGCTCGGCGGTACGTCCTTTTTAACGCTCACCTCCTCCCGCTCCTTCACCACATATGCCTTCAGTACCTCCTGGTTCGAGCTCGCCACTTCAACCTGTCCCTCGAACACTACGAGCTTCGTTTCCTGCTTGCCCGCCACCACACCGAAGTCGGTCCCCCGCACGCCCGCCACCGCGGTCGGGGTTCTGAGCACCAGGGAGCGGCTGCGGAAGGTCTTCTTCATCGTGATCCTCAGCTTGCCCGTCACGACCTGTATGCGCGTCGGAGGATCGGTTTCGACCATCTTAAGCCCGGAGAGGTTGAGCACCGTCACCTCCCTGACAAAGAGCTTGCTTCCGTCGTTGAGGAGTATCTCGGCATACGACCTGTTACCCGTACGGATGCGGTGATCGTCCGTCACCGTTGCTCCTATTTGCGGTACGAACTTACCGCCGCCGGAGATGGAGGTGATGTCGACATCACCCACGATCGACAGAATACGTCCGATATTCTGCTGCGCCGACGCCGGGAGCGCCCCGGCGAGCACGATCATCGTTATAATCAGTGTTCTTTTCATGATATGCCTCCACGATTCGCGGAATATTCACGGAACGCCGGTTTTCCCGTTGATCGTCACAGGGCCGGCGGTGCGGCGGTTATCACCGCATGTCCACTCATATCTCATGCACCGCCAATAAGTGTAATCAGAACGGCAGTTTAACGACAAATTAATAATAAGCTCACCACCGCGCGCCAAGTGTTTCCCGGCCGAAAGCGGGGCGCGCGTTCAGCGACTTCCGCTTATAATCCCGTACTGGACCAGGAATTTCCTTGTCCGAACGACGTAATAGCGGGTTTCGCTGAACGGAATGAACTCGGTAAAATAGTCGGGGTCTTCTCCGGCCATCCGCGCGCGCCATTTCTGCACGTTGCCGGCACCGGCGTTGTACCCCGCGACGACGAGGTCGAAATCCCCCCTGAACATGGCAAGCAGACCGGCGATGTATTTCGCTCCGAAGCGTATCGACGTACACGGATCTTTTAGGTCGTAATCGGACACGCCGAGCCCGCGGGCGATACCGCGCGCGGTGGGAGGCATTATCTGCATGAGCCCGACGGCCCCCGCGGAGGACACCGCCCTTGGATGGAAAAGCGATTCGGCCTTCATAACCGCGTAAATGGCGTTCGCGTCCACCTTGAATTCCTTTGCCGACTCCGCAACGCACTTCCCGAAGGGTCTCGGAAGCAGGCGAGCGAGCAGCGTGTCGGGCATGAGGGCGATGCTTTCGCTCATTTTCCGCGCGCGCATCATCTCCAGGGCGCTGAAAAGTGAAAAATAGTAATGGCCGTAACGCTCACCGAAATGCGCCATGGCTGCCGCACGGTCCTCCTGGGCGACCGGGTCGCCTCCGAGCATGGAAAGCTCCCTGTTGATACCATCGATCTGACCTACGGCGAAATAGCGCTCGAGCCCCTTGATATTCCCCGAATACCTGGAGCGGAAACGCGGCTTTTCCATGTCCCGCTCCAGCGCCTCCCACGGCCTGCGTTCCATGGAAGGCATTTTCCCGAGGCGGGCGTTACGCTTGCCGGAATCCTTCTCGACTAGAAAAAGCATCGTGTGGGCAAAGAGATAGTCTGTGCGCCTCCCCTCCGAAACCGCTCGCGTGAATTCCCCCATGAGACCATCCGCCGTATAGCAGGAAGCCCTCCTCTCCATCAACGTCCATGTGAGGGTGGAATCGGGATTGTTCGCGACAAGATCGCGAAACGCTCGCTCGGCGTTGTCCTTGTCTCCGCGGCCTTCGCTGAATTTATAGAGCCAGAACTTCATGCGATCGGCGTTTTCTCCGTTCGGAAATTTCGCAAGGCCCTCCCTAAAGTAACCTTCCGCGTTCTTTATATCTTTACGCCTGAGGGCCTCCCTGCCCAGCATCCAGAGACAGTACTCGGCGAACGGATCATCCGGGTACCGTTCCTTGAAATCCTTAAGCGCTTTCTCAAATCCCGCAATCCGGTTGTCCGATGTATAGAGGGCCACTCGTTGCAATGCGCGTCGCGCGATTTCCTTTTGATCGTTATCCGCCAGAGAGCGGTACATTTCCATCGCGGCGCCCTTCCTGTTCCGCGCCCACAGCTCGTCCGCGGCGGCAAGCCGTATCCCGGCCCGGGCCGCGGGCTCGACTACTCCAGCCGCGTCCTCAGCCTGTTTGATTTTATTCAGGCCGGCATACGAGCGTGCGAGCAGTCGGCTTACGCGGACCTTCACATCTCCTCTGTCCGTTCGTTTCGAGAATTCCTCAAGTGCCCGGACGGCCTCTTCGTATCGCCTGTGCGCGCAGAGAGAGCCGGCAAGCGCCATGATGATCTCTTCGGAAGGCGGCGCATCAAGCCGTCCCTTCAGGTCGACTATCCTTCCCGCCGCTATGGCAGACTGCCAGCTCGCCTCGTCGATCGCTATCACGCCGGCGTAATCCCTTACCGCGCCGGCATAATCGTTCGCTTTCTCGCGCAGCGACGCCGTCCGTATGAGGACCAGCGAACGCGACTCCGGGTCGCGGTAGGACTTCAGCAGTGACTCCAGGGAGCGAAGGGCCTCATCGTCCCGCCCCAGTTCGGACAGGGCACGCGAGCGAAGGATCATTGCGTCTCTGTACAGGGCGCTTCCGTCATCCCCGAGCAGATCCGTAAATCTGACCACGTACTCGAATTCCCGATACAGATAAAATATATCGGCAATCTCGGCCACCGCGTCGGCGTAATACTCGGATTTAAGATTATACGACTTCACAAAGGAATACACCGGATGAGCGAACAGGCGCAGACGATAGTCTCTCTCCCGCAAAAAGCATCCGTTGGCTAAATGAAAAAGCGCCTTTTTATAATTCTTTATTTTCTTATACGCAACCCCGAGCATGAAATGCTCCCTGTATCCGATCCCTTCCTTTTCGAGGGAGCGAATTGAGGCCTCCGTCGATGAATAAAAGCCGATCTCGGGCAGCCGACCGGCGACGCTTTCACCGTTAACGCAGCACAGCGCGAATACGACCAGCAGAACGATGATTTTCCCCGCCTGTATGTTTATACGCTTCATCCTGCAATCCTCGAAAAGTATAGTATCGCGCGTTTAGGAGCGTACCGCGGTTCAAAGGCAACCGCGAATGCCGATACGTGTCGCGTGCGCATCCTAATCGGCTTCCCCGATATATTCCTTTTGTGAAAGATAATTCCGATAGTCCTCGAGCTCCTGGAGGGCCGGGTTGTCCCATATCTCGTCATAAAACGATCTCGGGCTCTTTGAACGATAGTAATTGTCCCAGTGTATGAGAAGATGCCGTTCGCGCCTGTCATCCGGACCTATTTTCGAAAGCCGTGCCTCTATCTCCGCGAAGCTGTAGTTGTTGACCGGCCGCTTTTCCTCGCGAGGTGTGGAAATCTCGATAAGCGACAGGAAGGCATATCGTTTCGCATGCTTGGCGAGCTTGATGGCCCTCACGTACTGGTACAGCCTCATGGAATACAGCTTTTCGGTGATATTGTCGCCGATCATCATTGCCGTCCGGGCGCTCTTCATATCGCGATATCCGAGGTGAAGATAACCTCTCGCGCGGCTGTCCTGGAGCTCGATAACCCTGGGGGCGAATCCGTTGAGAAGCTCCTCTGCAATGCCGATGTCTCTGGCGAGCGTCTTCCCGTACAGGTCGATGAGGATGCGCTGGGCTTTGCGGATCTCGCCGTAGGATTCCTTGAACTGGAATTTCATATACAGGAGCTGTGCAAGGATGTCGCGCTGTATCGCCTCGCGAAAGAGTTTTTTTTCTTCATCGGTACCCAGATTCGAAATGGAGGAGTCGATAAAATAAAAAAAATACCGGTTGTCCTTAAGCCCCGTTTCGGCCTTACGCTGTTCGCCCGCCCGCTGGCTGGTCTTCGTCCTCTGCGCGACCGCGTCAGCCGGCGCGATTTCCGCCAGAAAGAAGGCCAAAACGGCTACGAGAACGGCATGCGCGGCGGTCTGTGGTATTCGCATTGTCCCGTACCCGAATATTTTGGCTTGATTATTCCCCCGAACAGGCCGGAAATGGACGGCAGAGAAACCTCGCGCCAGCCGTGCCGCCCCGTTGCCGGCAAACGGCTTGAAGTATACGGTTGGGGCCGGCGGTACGTCAAATAACTTTTAAGGTGATGCGATGAGCGGAAATACCATCAGTGTGGTCCCCGTTATCATGGCCGGAGGGGCAGGAACACGGCTGTGGCCTCTCAGCAGGGAGGATAAACCCAAGCAATTTCACAATCTCTCGGGCGAGGGCACGCTCCTCGAGCAGACCATCAAGCGCCTGCTGCCTCTCCATCCCGAGTCCTGCGTAATCGTTACCGCGCGAAATTATGAAGAGGCCTCCTACTCGGAGCTCGGGAGGATCGGTATTAAAGGAACGGTCCTTTCCGAGCCGAGGCCCCGCAATACGGCAGCGGCCGTTCTCTATGCCGCGGCCTATCTTTCAAAGATCTATACCGACAGCATAATGGTGGTACTCCCCGCCGATCATCACATCAGAAAACCCGACGAATTTGCCGGCGTCCTTCGGCTCGCCGTCGCCGAGGCCCTCAAGGGACATCTGGCAACGATAGGGGTGAAACCTTTTTATCCAGAAACCGGCTATGGATATATTAAGGCCTCGCCCGGTACGGGTGACGCGTTTCCGGTCGACAGCTTCGTCGAGAAGCCCGATCTGGCGACGGCCCGGCGCTATCTGGCGGAGGGAAGTTATTACTGGAACAGCGGCATCTACGCATGGAAGACCTCCGTCATACTCGATCGGTTCGCCAGATACCTGCCGCGCCATTATGACGCCTTCGAGCCTCTCTTTGCGCTCGACACCGCCGACATCGCATCGAGCACCGGAAAAGCATGGGAGATAAAGCGAGCGGTGTTCGACGCGGTGGAATCCATCTCCATAGACTACGGTATCATGGAGAAGACCGACGGGCGGATGGTCGTGCCGGGTGATTTCGGCTGGGGAGACCTGGGGAGCTGGAATTCCATCGACGATATACTGCCCGCCGATGCGGAAGGAAATCGCAGCCCTTCCGGTAAGAGGGCGATCTTCGTCGGGGCACGGGACTGTTCGGTCTTCGCCGAGGACAAGCGCATCGCCGTGGTCGGTCTGTCCAATGTCGTTGTGGTGCAGTCCGGTAACGATATTCTCGTAATGGAGAAAAACGCCTCACAACGGGTCCGCGAGGTCGTCGATATCGTCCGAAAACTCGACTCGCCCTACCAATCCTGACAGGTATTCGCGGAGAGAACGGCGGTGAGCCTCCGTCTCCGGCGAACCCGACGCGGGGGAGAAGCGATGGTAATCGAGCATATACTCCGACCGTGAATAGTAAAAGATCGGTCCTTTGACGCCGTTCAGGAAGGACGCGTGCGCCTCGAGCGCCGCGTTGACGGCACCAGCGATCTCCCTCTTCGACCGTTCCGGGCGTGACGCACTTCCATCTCCCGCAAACACCTCATCCAGCATCCAGACAAATCCAAGCGGATCGACAATCGCCACGCTGTAGCGGTACCAGTCGGATGCCATTTCGAGCAGCAGCCGCTTCGACCCTTCGTCAAGCAGATAGTGCGCAGGGCAGAAGAACTCATCACAGATGCGCGCTCCGTACAGAGACGCGTTCCGTCCCTCCGTTCCACGTATCCGCGGATGAAGAAGGCATCCGGGCAGGGCGGCGTCGTCGAGGCCCTGATACGGGCAGATATGCGTCGTCGTGTCCCGGATCTTCGGAGCGCACTCGGGCGAAATACCATTGTCGTACGATCGCACCCTGCCGGTTCCATGCTTCAGAAAAGCCGTTACCGACTCGCGGGAGATATCGAGCAGATTGAAACACCCGCAGCATGCGCTGCAGGCGCGGGGCCCCTCGGGCCTGCACAGGACCATGTCGACCGTGTCCTTCATAAAGTGCTTTCAATTCACGCAGGAACGGATAGGATTGTAAAGAGATTTAATTCAGGGTTCCGGCAATGAACATATCATTCCTGGACGACAGGGGCTCTCTCGTTAACTTCTACGAGGTCCTCAATATTCCCCCGACGGCCGAAAAGGCCTCCATTCGGGCGTCGTTCTGCGCCCTCATAAAGATATTCCATCCGGACGCCTCGGGTATCGACAGCGAAGAGCGCCGCCGCACGGCCCATCTCATTATTCGCGCGTACAAGGTCCTCAGCGACCCCTCGCTCCGCACCGAATACGACCGCCTTCTGTTTGCCCGCCGCAGGGAGGACCTGCAGAATTTCGCGGTCATCGAGCGAAACCGCGTCAAATACTCGGTATCGCTCGAAGGCCTTCTTCGAACACGTATGCTCAACAAGCGCATCCGCCGCACGGAGCGCCTGCGCAACTTCGGACAGGACGTCGAGGTGTTTATCACCCCAGGCGAGGCGCAGAGCGGCATCATCGTACGCGTCGAGCTTCCCTCCCGCATGACCTGCCCCCTCTGTTACGGCAAGGACGCGGAATGCCACGTGTGCCGGGGCGTGGGCCGCATCAGCGCGTCGGCCGCCGTGGAGCTTACCATCCCCCCGCCGATCGCTCACGACTCGCTGTACGAATTCGACCTCATGAAGGCCCGCCCGGACCGATTCACCGCATTCACCATGAAATCACTGAAAACCCGGATCTGCGTAATCGGGAAGAAGGAAACGGCGGAGGCGCGCCCTCAGCATTGAAGTGACGCGATATCCTCACAATCGGCGATCACCCGTATGGTGTTGAAGCTGTAGAGGATGTGCTCGGTGAGAAATTTGAAATTGATCGTGTCGAAGGTGTCCTCGCCCGTGTGGTAGTTCTTGTTCCGGTAGAAGGCCGTGTCCGTAAGCATGATGGCCGGGTATCCATGGCGGTTGAACGAATAGTGGTCCGAATGGTTGATCCCAGGGATCGACGAGGGGCCGACGATGTCGACGATGTTTTTCCGGGCATAGCGGTTGTACACCTGTTTCCATGCGTAAGCGTACGGCGCGGACGAGGGAAGAGACACCACCGCAAGGAAATCCCCCTTGCGGGGAAAATTTTTGGCCATGTCCCGAAACGGGACGTTTTGCTCGTAGCGCCTGCCGGCGAATCCGAGCATCTCCAGGCAGACCATCAGCTCTATCCGGTCCTCGCGCTCCCGTGCGCAGCGCGCGCACACCATGCTTCCCATATTATCGCCCGAGAAGTAGGGCGGCTCCTCGAGGGTGAAGGCGACAAAACGTATTGTCCGCTTGAACCTGAACGGCGACAGCAGCCGGTACAGCTCGAGCAGGCCCGCGATACCGCTTGCGTTGTCGTCGGCGCCGGGAGTGTCCTCTATGGTGTCGTAGTGTGCGCCCACCACGATTATCTTTTCCGGGGACGTAATACCGGTGATTTCCGCGCGGATGTTCGCCACCCTTCGTCCGTCCACCTCGTACTCCTCGTCAACTACGGGAACGCCGCCTGAGGCGAATTTTCCGCGGATATAGTCCGCCGCGGCCCGGAGGTTCTCGTACCGGCGCAGGGTCCTCTCGCCGAGGTCAACCGAAAGGAAGCGCAGTATGTCCCTCGCGTTTCGATCGATGCTTTTTCTCAATCTGTACTCTGCGGGCAGATAATCGGTGATCACGTGTCGCTTCCGGTGGCCTGCGAAATATGAACCAGAAGAGTAGTACGATGATGCGCGAATACTTGTCAATGATTATTATTATGGTTGTATAACAACATCCGGGAAAAACGTACCCTTCTCGACCCCGAGCGGGTCAGTAGGTATAGAAACCCCTTCCCGATTTTTTCCCGAGATAACCGGCCGCCACATATTTTTTAAGGAGAGGGCACGGGCGATACTTGGTGTCTCCGAACCCCCTGTACAGTTCGTCGAGGATCGCGAGCACGATATCGAGACCGACCATGTCCGCCAGTTCCAGCGGTCCCATCGGCTGGTTCATGCCCAGTTTCATCACCTTGTCGATCGCCTCGACGGTTCCCGCGCCCTCGTACAGCGCGAAGATCGCCTCGTTGATCATGGGCATGAGTATGCGGTTGGCGATGAACCCCGGATAATCGCGCGACTCCACATATTCCTTCCCGGCCTTTTTCACGATCTGTTTTGCGGTCTCGAAGGTCTCCCGCGTCGTGGCGAGGCCGCAGATGATCTCGACCAGGCGCATCGCCCGCACGGGATTCATGAAATGGAGGCCGATGACCGACTCGGGCCTCCTGGTCGCCGCCGCGATGGCGGTGATGGACATCGACGACGTGTTCGAGGCGAGTACTACCCCCGGGCGGCAGATTCCGTCCAGTTCCGCGAAAACCTCTTTCTTCGTTTCCAGGTCCTCGGTAACGCATTCGATGACGATTTCGGCCCCCGCGAATTGGGCGAGGGTCGGCGCGCATGTAACGCGCGATTCGAGGTCGGCCATACGGGCCGCGTCGAGCCTCCCCCTGCGTTCGTACGAGCTCAGGCGCTCGTGGATTTTTCCCCTGGCCGCGTCGAGCCGGTGAGGATCGCGGTCATTGAGCAGCACGCGGTACCCCGATTCGGCGAAGAAGATCGCCAGATCGCTTCCCATTATGCCCGCACCCACGATTCCGAAAGTATCCATATGGCCTCCTCCGTCAGGTGTACTGCATCACTCCACGCCCGGCCGTGTCAACGCAAATCGGCACGCCCGTGGCCTTATACGATCCGGTTGCGTTTCTCCCCCCGCAGGAAGGCCCCTATATTCGCGGCGACCTCCTGGATGACGCGGCGGCGCGACTCCACGCTCGCCCAGGCGATATGCGGGGTGACGATACAGTTGGGCGCCGAGAGAAGCGGCTCGTCGGCCGGCGGAGGCTCCTTTTCGAGCACGTCGAGCGCCGCTCCGGCGATCTGTCCCGATCTGAGCGCCCGGTCGAGCGCAGTCTGGTCCACAATCGCGCCGCGCGCCATGTTGACGAGAAATGCCGTGCGCTTCATCCGAGAGAGGAACTTCGCGTCTATTAGTCCCTTGGACTCGGTACTCAGCGGCAGATGGACACAGACGAAATCAGAGCGTTCAGCGAGCTCGTACAGGCCGGCCCGTTCCCATCGGTCGTCGTAGCGCACTCCCCTGCGACCGAGCGCGATAACGCGCATGCCGAAGGCCGCGGCCAGCCGCACGACCTCGCTTCCAATGGCGCCCATGCCCATCACGCCGAGCACCTTGCCGTTCAGCTCGAATGTGGGCCATGTGCTGAGCGTGTAGATGGGCGAAGCGCTCCACCTGCCGTCCCGCGCGGCGGCGCTGTATTCAACGAGCCTTGTGGCCAGGGCCAGCACGCAGGCCATGGTAAACTGCGCCACCGACGGCGTCGAATATGCCGGCACGTTCGCCACTGCGACACCCATGCGCGCGGCGGCCTCGATGTCGATATTGTTGTATCCGGTCGCGGTTACCGCGACAAGCCGGAGATCGGGACAGTCGCGGAAAAGCTTTTCATCGAATACGCATTTGTTGGTTACTGCCACAGTGGCGCCCTTCAGCCTCTCCGCCGTCTGCCCGGGCGGGGTGACGTCGAATTTCACGAGGCGCCCGTGAGCGCCGATCGGCGCGCAATCGATGTCCCCGTAATCGACGGTAGCGGAGTCAAGAAATACTATCGTATCGCTCATTGATTCAGAATGCTCCTTTTATTGATGCGGTCGGCGTGCGGACAGGTCCGGCTGCACACTCTCACCCGACTCGGCCCGCCATCGAATGAATATGATGCACGCTTACCGGAAAATCTACAATCTCATTTTTTCGCCTCCGGCAATACCGCCGGTCTGCCGCGTCACGCACCCCGCCGCCCCGTCGGGTTTTTCTTCTTGTCTTTCGCCCGCGTCTGCGTTATTCTGAATGTACGCCATCGCTCACCTGGTCGTCCTGTCGAACCGCCCCGACAACCGAAACCAATGGCCGCGCGCGGCCGGGAGGATGTAATGCATACACTCGTTCTTCTCCGCCATGGAGAAAGTGACTGGAACAGGGAAAACCGCTTCACCGGCTGGACTGACGTCGGCCTCTCGGAGAAAGGGGTGATGGAGGCGCGCAGCGCCGCGGCCCTTCTCCGCGAAAACGGCTTCATCTTCGACCATGCCTTCACATCCGTGCTCAGGAGGGCCATACAGACCCTGAACATCGTGCTCGACGAGATGGATCTCCCGTGGATCCCCGTCACCAAGACATGGCGGCTCAATGAACGGCACTACGGCGCCCTGCAGGGACTCGACAAGGCGGAAACGGCCGCACAATACGGCGACGAACAGGTGCATCTCTGGAGACGGAGCTACGCTGTCCCGCCTCCCCCGCTCAACGCGTCCGATCCGCGCCACCCGGCTCACGATCCCCGTTATGCCGACATCCCCAGAGGGGAACTTCCGTCGGGCGAGTGCCTCGCCGATACGGTGCGCCGTTTTATGCCGTTCTGGGAGGATACGATCAGGCCGGCCCTGAGCCGGGGACGCCGCATCATAATCGTCGCGCACGGCAACAGCCTTCGCGCGCTCGTAAAACACCTGGACCACGTGAGCGACGAGGCCATAGCGGAGCTCAATATCCCAACCGGCATCCCCCTGGTCTACGAACTCGGAGATGACCTCGCTCCGCTGCGGCATTATTACCTCGGCGACGAAGAGGCCGCGCGTAAAGCCGCCGAAGCGGTCGCGGCGCAGGCCAGGAAGAAATAAGCGCACCACCACATACGAAAGGAGGATACGCACTATGATCGAAACAATTCGAAAACATCTCGGCCCCTCGGCGGACAATCTGCTCGGATACCGCGCGCAATTCCCGGCCGGCGGCCTGCACCTGCCGGGTCCGGACTTCGTCGAACGGATTATGCTCCCATCCGACAGGAGCCTGGTTGTGCTTCGCAACATGCAGCTCCTCTTCTCCACGGGCCGCCTCGCGGGAAGCGGGTATCTCTCGATACTGCCGGTCGATCAGGGGATAGAGCACAGCGCGGGAGCGTCCTTCGCGCCGAACCCGATCTATTTCGATCCGGAAAATATCGTACGGCTTGCTATAGAGGGCGGATGCAACGCCGTCGCCTCGACGCTCGGCGTGCTCGGCGCGGTCGCGCGCAGATACGCCCACCGCATCCCCTTCATCGTCAAGATCAACCACAACGAACTGCTCTCCTACCCGAACCGGCACGATCAGGTCCTCTTCGCCGATGTCGACCAGGCGTTCCAGATGGGCGCGGTCGCCGTGGGCGCCACGATTTATTACGGCTCGGACGAGAGCACGCGCCAGATACAGGAGGTCGCCGAGGCGTTCCGCTACGCGCACGAGCTCGGCCTCGTCACGGTGCTCTGGGCCTACCTGCGCAACCCCGCCTTCCAGACGAAGGAAGCGGACTACCACCTTGCGGCCGACCTTACCGGTCAGGCGAACCACCTTGCGGCCACCATCGAGGCCGACATCGTAAAGCAGAAACAGCCCGTCACCAACGGAGGCTTCACGGCGCTGAAGTTCGGCAAGACCGACAAGAAGGTGTATTCCGAGCTCACCACGGAGCACCCCATCGATCTGACGCGTTATCAGGTGATGAACTGCTACATGGGTCGCGCCGGGCTTATCAACTCGGGCGGCGCCTCGTCGGGCGAGAGCGATCTGTCGGAGGCGGTAACAACGGCGGTCATCAACAAGCGCGCGGGAGGAATGGGACTCATATCGGGAAGGAAGGCCTTCCAGAAACCCATGAAAGACGGCGTGGCGATACTCAACGCCATACAGGATGTTTACCTCTGCGACGAGGTCACCGTCGCGTAGCGGGCACGACGAGCGGAAGCACACGTTCGATAAAGAGGTCCGGCCGCTCCATAACGGGGTTGTGCAGACTTTCGGGAATGGACACTATGTGCAAATTCCCGAAGTACCGTTCCACCACGTGCCTGAAGGCCTTAACCGGCCCGAAGCTCCTGCCGCCTTCCACATAGATCGTGGGGACCGCGCACCGATACCGCGTGTGGTAGAAATCCCTGCGACGTCTGGCGAAGGCATGGATGGCCTTCATGAAGGCGATCGCGGTACTGACGGGGGTTCGCCTGAAGCCCTCCTCCGTATACCTCACCCCGTTGCTGCCGCCGGCGGCCTGCAGAGGCAGGAAGCTGTTTAAAATATGGAACCCGGTCATGCTCCGAAGGAGCATGCGGTAGAGAAATGAGTTCAGCCCCGGCACCAGCAGCAGGTGGAGATACCACGGCACGAAGTCGTACACCTCTATAAGCACCATCCGGTCGATCATTTCCGGATACAGGCGGGCGAATTCCATCGCCGTGTTCCCGCCAAGACAGTTGCCGAACAGGGTGACCCGGTCGTACCCGAGAGCGCGTATAAAGTCCCGTCCGAGCTCTACAAGGTCTTCTATCGAGAAACGCCTGAGCGGTTCGCTCGCGCCATAGCCGGGCCAGGCCGGCCGGTACACGGTGAAATGGCGCGCGAAGGCCTCGTGACAGAATCCGAAGGTGTCCTCGTTGCCTATCCATCCATGGAAAAAAACAAGGGGCGGACCGGAACCGCTTTTTTTGTATGAAATCGTGGTACCGTTGATCGAGACGGACAGGCAAAGCTCATTATTCCCGAAATCGTCCGCGTCATAACGTGCCGTGCTTGCAACAGCGGGGTTATTCATGATAGGTCACCGATAAGCATACTCTTTGCGGCCGAATACGGACGCTTCAGTCAGTCAGTATCTCCGGGTTATCGCCTGCTATGCCCACATACGCGCCTTCGGCGGCCGGCCTGCTCTCCGCGTGCGCGACGAGCCATTTGTTCCGCGCCCGCAGCAGCGGGTCCGCCGTCGTTCGTTCCCCGTCGTCCAGTTGAAGATTCGTGCCCGTCGGGAGAACGATCGCCGCCCTGAAACCGCCCGCATCGGCCTGAACGGGAGCAAAGTGCAGTACGAACGGGAAGAGCTCGACCGCGGTTCCGCGCGGCAGGTAAAACACGTACGCCCGCGACGCGTCGAAGCGGCGTTCGCAGAGATCGGACTGAAGCCCCAGGAAGAGCAGAAGGTCCGTTCCGGCGATCACGACCTCGCTCGACTTGTGCCATTCCATCGCGTTCATCCGGCTGTTTCGTCCGGCACAGACGCCGGCCTGTATGCCGAGGCCGCCGAACACAACGGTGCGCAGAAACCCGATCGCCGGCAGTGCCTCGAGCTCGGCAAGGGAAGCCCTGTATTCGACTCCCTCACCCGAAATACTCTGAGCGTCCAGAAAGGACACTACCGGCGCGCTGTCGGACAGGACGAGCGTCCTTCCGTACCGTTCGAACAGGGCATCGGTGCAATTCAGAATTTTCAGATTCGGATTGAGCTCGCGCAATCGTTCTATCATAACGCTCAGAGCACGTATTTGATAACAGCGAATCCGCCTGCCAGCAGCACCACGAAAACGACGGCCAGAAGGTTGAAACGCTTTTCGATGAACTCCCGTATGGGCGGCCCGAACTTCCAGATGAGGCCCGCCACGAGGAAGAAGCGGAGCGACCTGCTGACCAGGGAAGCGAACGCGAACACCGCAAGGTCGATCTTCGCCACGCCGGCGGTGATGGTGATCACCTTGTAGGGAAGCGGCGTGAAACCCGCGGTGAAGACGATCCAGAAGCCGAATTCCTCGTAGAGGGCGGCCACCCGGTTGAAGACGTCCACGGTGAATCCTGGGACATGCTCGAAAAAGAACCGGGCGACTAAAGAGAACTCCCCGCCGGTATACCAGAGACCCCAGCCGATAAAATACCCGAATAGACCTCCGCAGATCGAAGCGATCGCGCAGGCCAGCGCGTAGCTCCACGCCTTTTCCCGCGATCCGAGTACGAGCGCGATGAGCAGCACGTCCGGCGGTATCGGGAAAAAAGACGACTCGGCGAAGGCCAGAATGAAGAGCGCCACCGTTCCCAGGGGCGACTCCGCCCACGAGAGCACCCAGTCGTAAAGAAAGCGGTGGAGGTTCCAGCCGTAGCGCTCCCTCGAGTAATGTACCGGCATTATGATTTCCTACTTGCCTTCCGGCCTTAACAGCGGAAAGAGTATCGTATCCTTTATCGACGCGGTGTTGATGAACAGCATGACCAGCCGGTCGATGCCGATTCCCATGCCTCCCGCGGGCGGCATCCCGTATTCGAGGGCGTTGATATAGTCGTAATCCATCATCTGCGCCTCGTCGTCCCCGGCCTCCCGCCTGCGTACCTGGTCCTCGAAACGGGCCTTCTGGTCAAAGGGATCGTTGAGCTCGCTGAAGGCGTTCGACATCTCGCGACCGGCTATGAAAATCTCGAAACGCTCAACGAAATCGGGGTTGTCCTCGCGCGACTTCGAGAGCGGCGAAAGCTCCCGCGGATAGTCGGTCACAAAGACCGGCTGTACCAGGTTCGTCTCCACCTTCTCCTCGAAGACCTCCCCGGCTATTTCCCACAGGCCCATCTTATCCGTCGTTTTGACGCCGACCGATTCTGCCGCGCGGCGCGCCTCCTCCGCGGAGGCGATTTTCGAAAAATCGAGCCCGGAATACTGACGTATGAGCTCCACGAACGACGCCCTCTTCCAGGGCGGGGTGAGGTCGATCGTCGATCCCTGGTATTCCAGCTTCATGGAACCGAGAAGGCTGTCCGCCAGTCCGGAAATCATGTCCTCGGCGATGTGCATCATCGTCTTGTAGTCGGCGTAGGCCTCGTAGAGCTCGAGCATGGTGAACTCGGGATTGTGCCGCGTGGAAATGCCCTCGTTACGGAAATTCCTGTTGAGCTCGAAAACCTTTTCGAAGCCGCCGACGACAAGGCGCTTAAGGTAGAGCTCCGGGGCTATGCGCAGGTACAGGTCGATATCGAGCGCGTTATGGTGAGTGATGAAGGGGCGCGCCGCGGCCCCTCCCGGTATGGCCTGCATCATCGGCGTCTCGACCTCGATGTACCCGCGCCTGGTGAGATACTCCCGGATTCCGGTGATGATGCGGCTTCGCATGATGAAGTCCTGACGCGTCCTGGGCGTCACGATGAGGTCCACGTAGCGCTGGCGGTAGCGCAACTCGCGGTCGGCGAACTCGTCGAAAAGCTGCCCGTCCTTCTCCTTGACCGCGGGGAGAGGCCGGATGCATTTGGCGAGGAGCGTGAGCTTTTCCACATGGACGCTGATTTCGCCCTGGTTTGTTTTAAAGACGAATCCCTCCACCCCGATCACGTCGCCGAGGTCGAGCGATTTGAAGAGCTCGTAGCTTTCCTCGCCGAGATCGTCCCTGCGCGCGTAAAGCTGGACCATGCCCGACTGGTCCTCCAGGTGCGCGAACGAGGCCTTGCCCATTACGCGCTTGGAGCGCAGACGGCCGGCCACGCTGACGCGGGGTTTCTCATCCTCCCTGAATTCGCCCTTGGCCTCCTCGGCGGTATGAGTGCGCCGGTAGCGCGGCGGGTACGGATTGATTCCTTTCCGTCGGTACTGCTCTATTTTCTCGATTCGCTGGCGTACCAGATCGTTGATTTCTTCGCTCATCCGATGAGTCTCCCTACATAGAGTAGTGCCTATTACGTCGTTTTACTCCATTTCATGTCAAATTCTTTTTGTTCGCCGATTGTCCCTCCTTACGTATGGGGTGGCGGTTTTTATGGTAGCCGTATACGTTCGGATTTGTTTACTTGTACTGAAAGCAGTACGCCATTACGACGGACCGAAGGAGTACCATCCCGGAGATGAACCACGTATTCGAAATGGGTCCCATCCGCCCGCCGAGCGAGGCCTACAGCATGCTTCTGCGTATTACCCGCAACTGCCCGTGGAACCGCTGCGCCTTCTGCTCGACCTACCGCGGCCGGGAATTCTCGCGGCGCACGGTCGGGGAGGTGAAGGCCGATATCGACGCCATGCACGCGATCGCGCTTCGAATCGCGGAGGCGTCGGAGCGCCTGGGCCTCGGCGGCCGCATAAGCGAGCAGGTGATTGCCGAAGCCCGCGCGGATGATCCGACCCCCGAATCCTATTACAGGCAGGTTGCCTTCTGGATGCAGTACGGCATGCGTACGGTCTTTCTTCAAGACGCTAACTCGCTCGTCATGAAGACAGCGGACCTCGTCGAGGTACTGCGTTACCTTAAACTGCGGTTCCCGTTTATCGAACGCGTCACCTCGTACGCCCGCGCGAAGACCGTCAGCAAAAAAAGCCCCGCCGAACTTCATGAGCTCCGGGCCGCCGGCCTTACCCGCCTTCACATCGGCATGGAATCGGGCAGCGACAAAGTTCTCGGACTCATCTCGAAGGGGGTGACCGCCGACGAGCAGATACTCGCCGGCCGCAAGGCCATGGAGGCCGGCTTCGACCTGTCGGAATACTACATGCCCGGCATCGGCGGGCGGGAACACAGCCGCGAGAACGCGCTCGAGTCCGCCCGAATTCTGAGCGCCGTCAATCCCACCTTCATCCGTCTCCGGAGCACCGTCCCGCTTCCCGGTACGCCCCTCATGGACTTAATGGCCTCGGGCTCCTGGACTCCGCTGTCCGAGGACGATAAGGTGCGTGAGATCCGCCTTTTCATCGAAAGTCTCGGCGATATAACGAGCACGGTCACAAGCGATCACATGATGAACCTGCTCGAGGACGTCGCGGGGAACATGCCCGCCGACCGCTCCGACATGCTCGCGACCATCGACCGTTATCTCGGTATGAGCGACGACGACCGTGAGAGCTTCATCGTCGGCAGACGCCTGGGATTGTACCGGCTTGTTTCCGATTACGTCCGCGACGACCAGGTCGAAGCCATCAAACGGGACCTCAGGGCCCGTTTCGGTTCAATCGATGCGGCGGTGCTGGAGCTCTTGAAGAATTACATATAGCCGCCTGTTTCCGTCGATGTGGCCGTATCTTCCGACATTTATGAGTTAAATAAATACAAAATTCGGAGAGAAAATCATTGATTAATATGAAAGTAATAATATTTTTAGGTCACGTATTTATATGTTTATTATACAGTATTCAGTTTTTAGTGGATGCGCCCGAAGCGGTCATAAGCGGCTGTCATCGGTCGGAACACGCGTTCAATAGCCATTATAACGAGGTACCATATGAGCAGCTACATCAAGGGATCCACACTCGAAAAATCAATCCAGAAACAACTTAAGCTCTGGGAATCCCAGAAGGCCAAGCTTTTCGAAAAACAGGAGCCGCGCCCCTTCATCACGATATCGCGTGAATACGGATGCACCGCGGTCGCCATCGCCGAAGCGCTCGCGGAGGCCCTCAATACATACGAAAACACGGACGTCTGGAAATCATACGACAAGGAGCTCATCGACAAGATCTGCGCGGACCACAATATAGCGGAAGCCCTCTGCGAAACCATCGACACAAAACGGAGGGAGGAAATAAGCGAATTCTGGCGATCGGTGCTCACCTATTATCCCCCTCAGGTTTCGGTATACCAGAAGCTTGTTCAGACCATCCGGAGCCTCTCGATCCATGGCCGTTCGATAATCGTCGGGCGGGCCGGCGTCATGATCACCCGTTCGCTTCGGTACGGCCTGCACATCAAACTGGTCGCGCCGCTCGCCTACCGTATCCAGAAGGTGATGGAAACCGCCGGGATAAAAGACCGCCTTGAGGCGGAAAAACTTGTCGAACGCAAGGACCGCGAACGCCACGATTTTCTTACCCAGTACCTCAAGTTCGACGCCAAAAACCCATCATCGTACGACGTGACCTTTAACGTGGCCAGGATCACCCCGGAGGAGATATCCCAGTCGGTGATCTGCATTCTGAAGTCAAAGCAGTTTATTAAATAACGGCCGTAATCACACGACGGCGGATCGAAGAGGGGATTCCATACTTCCCCTCATCCGCCTTTTCGTTCGAAGAAACGCACTCCGTACGGCCCTATCCTATTCAGGCCGTACCACCGGTGTGAGGCCGTGTGATTGAGCACCACGTCCATCGCTCCGCCGTCCCCGGTCGTCCTCCTGACCACCTCGAGCCCCATGCCTTTGAAACGCGGCTTCACCCCGGCCATTTTCAGGATCTTTCTGAACAGTAAGAATATCGCCAGCGGATCGGGAGAGGTTCCGAAATAATAAACCCTGCCCCTTCCGTATTCGTTGACCGTAACGCACGGCTCCCCGCTGTAGTGCTTGCGGCGGTCGCGGTACCACGCGATCGGTTTCGCCGTAACCGGCTCGACGATATCCGCCCACGCCTCGCCTTTGGACGGAATGATACCTACCCGTATGCCGACCTTCGTCGCGTTGAGGGACTCGAATCGCTTAATCCTCACACCCGCCATTCCGGCGAACAGTCCCGGAAGCTCCCTGTCGACGGCATGGTTCTTCATATCGCGCGCCCCCGCCCTCCATCCGAGAACAAGAGTCCCTCCTTCGCGCACCCACTCGTCAAGCCGCGCGACGAAATCCGGATCGGCCATCTGGTAAAGCGGCAGACTCACGCTTCTATACCGGGACAGATCCACGCTTCGGGTGCTCTTCACGTCGGCGTTGACGTTAAAGACCGAGTACGGGACGAAATGACGTGCCGCCTCCAGGTCGTACCCCACCTGCATAAACGGCGTCGGCGTCATGTAGATGCCCTTTGAAAGGTACTGCTCCTTCAATACCCGAGCGTTGTCCTTATCGTAGAGCACGCAGGCCTGTGACTCGAACGGCATGCCCGCAAAACGCTCAAATGTCGCACGGTGCCGGCGCATATTGGCGGCGATGGCGGCAGCCCGTGACGTCGGAGCGTTATCCGGATCGAAAAGGCCGTAACACAGCTGCTCCTGCCCGAACGGAGC
>CAZEAH010000006.1:0-20069 GCA_964510075.1 uncultured Leptospirales bacterium
ACCCTTCACTTGCCGGGTCCGGTCCGCTGTTCCTCAACATAAACTATCCGGATCTTCCCGCGGCCGAGATTACAGGCATACGATACACGACGCTCGGCAAACGGCGGTATCGTGACTCGTATAACATCACCGGCGGCGGCGAGGGCGGCATGCGAATGAGGCTGGAGGGCAGGATTGAAAGCGACGAGATCGCGGGAAGCGACGCGGTCGAGCTGAGAAACGGGTATATTTCGATAACTCCGCTGAAGCTCGACTGCACCGACCACGCGTTTATCGGTCGTTTTACGGGGCAGGGCGTTCATGGCTGATACGGGTCTCGAAGACAGAATAAAAAGCTTCCTCGCCGAGGCGCTCAGGAAAACCGGAACCGGGGATTACGGAAGCGCGCTGGAAGACCTGCGGGCCGCCGAGGTCCTGGACAGGGACAATCCGAAAATACTGTATAACCTCGGAATATGTTACGCGCGCACCGGACTTCACAAAAGCGCGGCGGAGTACTTCAGGCGGATACTGGGCCAGTCCCTGACGTTTGTCGACATCAATACCGTCCGGAAGCTGCTTGCGTATTGTGTGATACTCTCTGGAAGCTACGACGAGGCACTGGCTCTCCTCGAAGAAAGCCTCGTTGTATCCCCCGGGGACGTAACGGCCCTTAACATGAAGGGCTATTGTCTGGAAAGAGCGGGTCGGTGCAATGAAGCGATAGCGACCTTTCGCGAGATACTCGCCGTCGCTCCCGACAACTGGAACGCTCTCAATTCTCTGGCCTACCTCCTTGCAGGGCAGAATTCCGACCTAACCGAGGCGGCCTCGCTTGCCTCCAGAGCGCTGAAGGCACAACCCCGGAACCCGGCCTATCTCGACACCATGGGATACGTCTGCATGAAGCGCGGCCAGGCACGGGCGGCGCGCGATTACTTTAAAAAGGCACTCGCTTTTCTGCCGGACTCGGCTGAGATTAAGGGCCATATCTCAGAATTGTTGGGAACACGGCCGCGAAAGGGCAAATAAAAGCGTTTTGCCGCGCCTTGTCATTCCTCCCGGGTGAGTTTTTTTTAAAATATTCTTCAATATTTTCATAAAATGCCGATGGTATAGTAGACGTACTCCACGGAAGGAGGTGCTGAAATGGATGTCACATCGGTAATCCCCGGCTTCCCCTCAGTGCGGTCCGCCGCGATCGATGAAAGAATGTTTGCAGTAAGCGCAGGGACCGCTTCGGGGCCGAAGGCCGAGACGGAGCGTTTCGATTACGACAAGGTGATGATGGACCTGGACGAGGTTCGGAATTTCCTCTATATGCTCATCGGCGCCGAAATACAGATCAAACAGGACGAGCGGATCGGTGTAAACGTTGACCGCGTGGCGTGACGGACGCGGGGACAGCCGCGAGATCCAGTATTTAAAGAGCACGGCGGCGCCGTGCTCTTCGCCTGTAAACGGGCCGACCGATGCACAACCGGCCGAAAAGTTGTTGACTTATAATTGCCGTACTTGCCCAGTATTTATCTATAAAAATAATTCTAGAGCATGCGAACATCTTTGAAATGCCGCGGCCGTCCGTAACAAAATATTATTATTGTTCTAATTGACATTTATTGCGTGGTGTTGTTATATATCTAATTGGTGTCGGGTTGAAACATAATATTATCGGGAGTTATGACTATTAAAATAATTTGGTAATTAATATTTTTTTTGAGGATTATTTGGATAAGTGTGAGTATATTGCTATAGTGCTTCGATAAAGAAAGGGTAGCGTATGAGAGTCGTTCGGCCGTAAATATTTCGGGCATTATGAAAGCAAATTGTCAATGAGCAGAGAGATCCAGGAAAGGGCTGACGTTATCATGCAGGAGCTCAGGGAGGCGCTGGTACCCCTTCGCCGCGAAATGAGAAGAATCAGGCAGCGCCAGGGGTATGGCGACAACGGGTCCGGGATGGAATGAAATTTTCGGTGAAGGAGCGGCACAATGCCTGCAAAAGGTCAGAAAAGGAAACAGCAGATTATCGATACGGCGAAAGAGATGTTCATTCAGAACGGATTTCAGAGCACGCATATAGGCCAGGTGTGCGAAAAGCTGAATATTGCGCGGGGCACGGTGTACCAGTACTTCGGCAACAAGCGTGAGATTCTCTATGCCATACTGGAATCAGTGGAAGAGAACATCGACGATATTCTCGATCCGGACGACCTGAAGGATTTTTTAAAGACCAATCCGGCCCAGAAGTCGGTGTTGAAGTTCGTTTCCGAACGGATTTCCGGCTGCGTTAACGTCATCATGAGCGAACCGATCGTCATCAAACTTATTTACAAGGACATCGTGGGAATTGATGAAGAGGTCGTCCAGCGCGTGGAGAAATTCCTGGAATATATCACCAAGGTCGTGACCCGCGACATGGACGAAATCAAGAAAAAAGGCGTATACAAGAAAACCATCAATCCCGAGCTCACGGCGCTTATGCTCATCGGCGCCGTTATGTATGTGGTGTATGATTTCGACAGAAAGAAGATGAACGTGCTTGAGAAAGAGGTGATAGAGGCCGTGGTCGCCAACTACCTGTACGGCGTTATGAAGTAGAGGGGCAACTCTCGGAAAGTCCGGGCCCGGGGCGCCAACCCCGGGCTTTCTTATTTATTGACAAAAAACCGGTTTCGCATTCAATACACCTGCGATCGCCGCGGCGGGCAGCCGCCGGTCGATAGCGGAATACCCCATGAGAAACTTCGCCTCGATCATCACGTGCCTTGTGGCGGCGATCCTCGCCATATCTCCGGACGGAGCGGCCGGAGAGCGGGCCGCCTCCGCTCTGCATTCATCTCTGGTACGCGGCGACGCGGCCGCACGTCAGGAGGCGCTGGCGTACATAGAATCCAGCAGGCCTCAGGACCTTCTTCCGCTTCTGCGTGATACGGTTCTCGCCGACGGCGATATGACGAGAAAGGAATACGCTCTCGAAGCGCTTTCGCGGTATCCGTTCAGAAGCGTGTCCCCTCTCTGGATGGAGCTTCTCAGACAGAGCGCCTCGTTCCCCGTGAAAAAGAAAATCATCGATTTTATGGCCGAATCCGACGACCGCCGCGTTGTGATCGTGCTTGTCGAGGAGCTCTCGAGTCCGTTCTCGACCGTGCGTGAGAGCGCGATCCGGGCCCTCTCCCGGCTGGGAGACGACAGGATGTTTCCTTTCATTCTCAATATGGCGAAAAGCCCCGATCCAATATACCGCGTGTACGCCCTCGAGGCGATCTATCACCTGTATGACAGGAGAATAGGATACCTTCTGCGTGACATGTTGCGAGACGATAACAAGTCCGTCAGATATTATGTGCTCAAGTGTATCGAGCACAACAATCTGATTGAGAACATGCCCAGCGTAAGGACGATCGCGCTTTCAGACCCCAACTGGGAGGTCCGGATCAAGTCCATAGAGATCATACGAAAGTTCCGCGACGCGGGTTCCCTGCACGTTCTGCTGCGCGCGCTTTCCGACGCCAACAGGGACATACGGATGGCCTCGGCACAGGCCTTGCTCGAGTTCCGCTCGGCGGCGGCAGCGGTTTCCGTGTCCAACCAGCTTGCGGTTGAAGACGACGACGCGATTAAGGAGGTCCTGATCGATGCCCTCATTGCGTCGCGCAGCGGAGGAGGCTTCAGGGGTATAGAACGCATCCTTTCCTCGGAGGCCGGCGTGCCGCTGCGGGTGAGGGCCGCCATGGCCTGCGGGGAGATCGGCGACGCGCGCGCTGTTGGAATACTGCTGTCGTCTCTGGATGACGCCGACCATCGCGTAAGGGCCGAGGTCTGCAACTCGCTGGGCTCCTTCAGGGGAATTCGCGCCATAACGGTCCGGCTTCAGGATGTGGTCTGCATGGAGAAAAGCCTGTATGTACGCCTGGCCGCGCTTTACTCGCTTTCGAAAATCGGCGACAGGTCGTCCATGCTGCCGCTCTTCGACCAGTATGCGGTTGAGACCGATCCGGTGTTCAGGGAAAAACTCCGTTTCGCTGTTCGCGGATTCATGGTAAGGTAAACCGAGGATGAAGATTGCGCTCGCACAGACAAATCCCGTTATCGCCGATATCGAGGGGAATCGCGCCAGGCTCCTATCGTTCATAGAAAGGGCGAAAAGAGCGGGGGCTGATCTGGCGGTGTTTCCGGAGATGGCGACCATAGGCTACCCCCCGATGGATCTGCTTGAGAACCATCGGCTGATCGATGACAATCTTGCCGCCCTTGACTCAATCGCCGCGGCCTGTACCGGAATCGCCGCGGTCTGCGGATATGTTGATTACGATCGCGAGAACCGTCCGATGCTCTTCAATTCCGCGGCGTTTATGGCGGAGGGGCGGGTGCTCTCGCGACATCACAAGACTCTTCTGCCGACGTATGATGTTTTCGACGAGCTGCGGTATTTCTCGCCGGCACGACGATGGGAGCCTGTGGAATACAGGGGACGAACGATCGGCATTA
The DNA here is from genome assembly GCA_964510075.1 of uncultured Leptospirales bacterium. Classification (GTDB taxonomy): domain Bacteria; phylum Spirochaetota; class UBA4802; order UBA4802; family UBA5368; genus MVZN01. Next base: position 4,470 of record CAZEAH010000006.1, read on the forward strand.
CCATCTGCGAGGATATCTGGAACGATCTCGATTATGAAGATGTTCCATCAATTGTAAGAAAATATCCGGTCGATCCGGTGAAGCGCCTGGTCGACGCGGGAATTGATTTGCTGATCTCGATTAACGCTTCGCCTTATGTCCGGGGCAAGAACTCCGTAAAATGGGGGATGATTTCGGCCGTCGCGCGAAAAAACGCCGTTCCGGTGGTGTATGTCAACCAGACCGGAGGAAACGACAGCCTGATTTTCGACGGCAACAGTTTTATGGTCGACGCGCATGGAGTGTTCTCCGCCCGCGCGGCGCGATTTGCCGAAGACCTTATAGTGGTCGATGATGCTCTTTCGGGAAAAGGTCCGCTTCCCCGTGAGGAAGAGCTCGAGGATATACGGCTGGCGCTCGTGATGGGGCTGCGGGATTACGTGATCAAGTGCGGCTTCAAAAGCGCGGTGCTGGGCCTTTCGGGAGGGATCGATTCGGCGCTCACCGCGGCGCTCGCCGTGCAGGCGCTCGGTAAAGAGAACGTTATGGGAATCACCATGCCCTCCCCGTACTCATCGAAGGGACGCGTCGACGACTCCATCGCGCTGGCGAGGAACCTCGGCATTCGCATAGAGACGCTGCGCATCGACGGGTTGTACCGGGCATATAGGGAAATGCTGGGGGGTATTTTTGCGGGTCTCCCGGAGGATGTTGCCGAGGAAAACATACAGGCGCGGATACGCGGCAATCTCCTGATGGCGGTGAGCAATAAATTCGGGAGTCTGCTTCTCACCACGGGCAATAAATCGGAGCTTGCCATGGGCTACTGCACGCTGTACGGCGACATGTCGGGCGGTCTTGCGGTGATCTCCGATCTGCCGAAGACCCTTGTATATCGCCTTGCCGGGCACATCAATCTAAACGGCGAGATCATCCCGCGCGCAAGCATGGAGAAGGCGCCCTCTGCCGAGCTCAGGCCGAACCAGAAAGACCAGGACAGCCTTCCGCCGTACGAGATACTCGACGGCATTCTGGAGCGCTACATCGAGCGCGCGATGTCGGCGGACGAAATCATCGCCGACGGCTTTCCCGCGGAAATCGTCCGCGATATTCTTACAAAGGTCGACCGCAACGAGTACAAGAGGCGGCAGGCGCCGCCGGGACTGAAGGTGACCACGAAGGCTTTCGGGATCGGCCGCCGCATCCCCATGGCCCAGCGATTTCGACAATAAAAAGAGCCCCCATGCGGGGGCTCTTTTATACGTACCTCGGCGCTGTTACGAAAGCCTCTTTTCAAGAGCATGGAACTCGTCCCACAGCTCTTCCGGCAGTCGCTCGCCGAATTTTTCGAAAAATTCCCTGAGACCCTTAAGCTCTTCCTTCCAGTGCGTACGGTCGATGCCGAGGAGGCTCTTCATCGACTCTGCGCTGACGTCGAGCCCATCGGTGCTGATATCACCCGGCCTGGGAACGAAACCGATAGGCGTCTTCACCGCCTCGACCCTTTCGAAACACCGATCAATAACCCATTTGAGAACGCGCAGGTTCTCGCCGTATCCGGGCCAGAGGAATTTTCCTCTTTCGTCCTGACGGAACCAGTTCACGTTGTAGATCCGCGGGGGATGTGAGAGTTTCTTCCCCATGGAGAGCCAGTGTTTGAAATAATCTCCCATGTTGTAGCCGCAGAAGGGGATCATCGCCATCGGGTCGCGCCGCACTTCTCCGAGAGTGCCGTACTGTGCGGCCGTGCGTTCGGAGGCCATGGTGGCGCCGACAAAAACGCCGTGCTGCCAGTCGAACGCTTCGTAGACCAGCGGAGCGAGGCTCGCCCTGCGTCCGCCGAAAAGGAATGCCGATATTGGAACGCCGCGCGGGTCCTCCCAGTACGGTGAAATGCTCGGGCACTGGCGTGCGGGGGCGGTAAAACGGCTGTTGGGGTTCGCCCCGGGCTCGGTGGAGTCCTTGGTCCAGGGATCGCCCTTCCAGTCTATACCCTCGTCGGGAACCGGCCCGTCCATCCCCTCCCACCATACGGTGCCGTCTTTTTTAAGGAGCACGTTGGTGAAGATGGTGTTCTTCCTGACCGTTTCCATGGCGTTGGGATTGGTCTTGTAATTGGTGCCCGGTGCGACGCCGAAGAAGCCGTACTCGGGGTTTATTGCATAGAGACGGCCGTCGGCGCCGACGCGCATCCATGCAATGTCGTCTCCGACCGTCCAGACTTTGTATCCGGGCATGCTGTCCGGCGGTATCAGCATGGCGAGGTTGGTCTTTCCGCAGGCGCTGGGGAAGGCCCCGGCGATGTAGGCGACCTCGCCCTTCGGATTTTCGACGCCGACGATCATCATGTGCTCGGCAAACCACCCCTCGTTGCGGGCGAGGTAACTCGCTATGCGGAGGGCAAGGCACTTCTTGCCGAGAAGCACGTTCCCTCCGTACCCGGAGCCGACGCTCCAGATGGTATTGTCCTCGGGAAAATGGCAGATGAAACGACGATCGAGGTTAAGGTCGGCCTTGCCGTGGAGACAGCGCGTAAAGTCGGCGTTATCAGCGAGCTCGTTCCATGCGATAGAACCCATGCGCGTCATGATGCGCATGTTGAGCACCACGTAAATGCTGTCGGTGATCTCCACGCCGATTTTATTGAACGGTGAGCCCGGGATGCCCATAATGAAGGGCAGTACGTACATCTTTCTCCCCTTCATCGATCCGCGGAAGATCGCGCCGAGCTTCTCGTATGCTTCCGCCGGGGACATCCAGTTGTTTGTTGGGCCGGCGTCTTCTTTTTTCGATGTGCAGATAAACGTAAGGTTTTCGGTGCGCGCCACGTCGTTTTTCGCCGTGCGGTGATAGACGCACCCCGGCAGTTTCTCCTGGTTGAGCTCTATGAGCTCGCCAGTGGAGAACGCCTCGCGGGTGAGTTCGTCCTTTTCCTTCTCGGAACCGTCGATCCAGAGTATTTCATCGGGCGTGGTGAGACGGGCGACCTCGTCGACCCAGTCCAGTACGCCCCTGTGGCGCGTCAATGGTTCTTTCTGCATTGCAGACCCCCCTGTTAGGATACGAAAAATGAGTTCCTTTATCGGCTGTGAAATAAATATGTGCGCGGGAATAAACGCGGAACGGCTGATATCGGACAGAGACCTATGAAAGAACGTAAATCTTTTGATACCTTTTGTACGGGGGGCGAGGTGTCAAGAAAAAAACCGCGGCGGGACTACATGAATCGTTCGAAACGGTCCTTTTTCGCCTTGCAGACCGGACATGTTTCGGGCGGATTGTCTCGGGCGCAGAGATAGCCGCATACTTTACAGCGCCAGACGGGGTAAGGCAGCGCGCGTGTCGAAGAGACGGCTTCGGCCTCACTTTTGAATTTGCCGCGCTCTTCTTCGGGGGGACGGCGCTCCGGTATCGGTCGGATTGATGTTTCGCCGTCGATAACCCTCCGTGAGACATATAGAGCGCAGTAACAGGCGTCGTACTCGTCGAGGTCCGGGTCGCGGTAATCACACGGGCAGATGATGTCCAGATCATCCGCTTTAACGCCAGATGCGAGGCGGCAGGGGCAGGCCGGGTAGCCGTATCGCTTCTCGTTAATCAGAAGGCCCTCCACGAGATCCATGGTGAAAGAGACATCGGGATTGAGGTGGTAACCGCCGGCCTCGGCCTCGTCGAAGAGACGCCGGTACAGACGTTCTATTTCGCCCCTGTCGGGTGTGCCGCTCATCACCCTATCTCCTTCCTTATTTTGTGCTCGTCGAATCCGACTATACATCGATCGTTGTCGATAACGATGGTGGGAAACGACCCCTGGGGGTTCCACCGGCGCATCTCATCCTTGACGGCCGTGTTTTCCTCCCGGGGAAGGAGGTCAACATAGACGTAATCGTATGCCACCCCGAGCTCGTCCAGAAGCCCCCTGGCCTTCTTGCACCATACACAGGTGCTCAGGGCATAAAGGACGATGTTACCCCTGTCCTTACCTTCGACCCGTGTCAGCTGTGCCATATCAGCATCTCCTTCCACCCACTTTCGCATGGAGCATATGACCGGGACCTTGATGTGTCAAATGTTATTCTGGGCGCGAACCGCGGAGACATCCCGGTTCCTTTGGAAAAATACTATGGACATCAAGAGATTATTTGATTACTTTATCCGGTGTCCGTGCGCGCGCGGCGGTCGAGATGACAGTGCGCGGCAGCGAACGATTCGCGCGCGTCGGGGTGTTCGTCCGGCGGTAATACTACTGGTATGTATGGAGGAAGGTATGTCGTGTCATTCTCTCACAAAAAAAGCAGTCGTGTTCTTCATGGTGCTGTCGTTCGTTGCGGTATCCGGCGCGCTTTTCGCCGAAGAGGACGATCATTATATCCAGTCCGACGATTATTTCATCTCGAAGGAGCCGTACAAAACCCAGCCGTGGATGTACGTCCAGCTTGCCAAAATGAAAACTCCGGCGTCGGCCGAGACTAAGAACGAGGCCGAATTCATGCAGGTAACGGATGGAAACGATGTGTGGACCAAAAACTACTGGCAGACGCGCATTGCAACCAAGGCCGACCTGAAGCTCGGAACCGTCGTGATCGTTCTGGATGCGACGGGCGATGGCGGAGTGTATCGCGCCCCCGAGAACAAGGAAGAGGCCCGGACAAGCTCCTGGTTCATGGCCAAGATCACTGATCTCTCGGACATGTACAAGGGCCACCTGACGGTTTCGGGCGGCTACAAGGTCGATCCGAAAGCGATACGGGTTATCGCTGGAAAGTGATACTGCCTTAGGCGCGTTGCCCGGCCCGGCATCGCCTCCGCCCGGAGGGGTGCCGGGAGGATTTGTCACGCACATCGATCCGGCTGAAATCCCCGTACGGACGAAAACCAATTGACATACGAAAAACGCTCCGATTAGTGATACTATTTATTTGATTTACCGGAGCTTACATCGGCCGGAGGAGGCCGATCGGTTCCGTACCGCACGCGTAGGGGAATAACGTGCCGTGCGGGTTTTTACCTTACCGGAGGCCGCCGCAAGGCGCGCCGGCCGATATATCGCGGGGTGCACAGTGCATCGTATACGAGTAAACGAAAAGATATCGCCGAATGTAGGCAAGATGATCGTAGAGGCGCCGGACGTCGCCCGCTACCGCAAGCCGGGGCAGTTCATCATGCTTCGCGTCGACGAATACGGAGAGCGCATTCCGCTTACTATCGCGGATGTGGACAGGGAGCAGGGAACCATCACCCTCTACTATCAGATAGTCGGGAAGACGACGGAACAGATGTCCCTGCTTGAAGCGGACGGGAACCTAAAAGACATCGCCGGGCCGCTGGGGCACCCGACCGATATTCGGGATTACGGCACGGCCGTCTGTGTGGGAGGCGGCATCGGCGTTGCGCCGATCTACCCGATCGCGGCGGCCCTCAGAAAAGAGGGAAACAGGGTGATCGGAGTCATCGGGGCGCGCACGAAGGAGCTTTTAATCTTGGAGCGGGAGATGGGAGAGGTGTGCGAGAAGCTTGTCGTCTGCACCGATGACGGAAGCCACGGCCGAAAGGCCTTTGTTACCGAGGCCCTCGCCGAAATCGTTGCGGCGGAGAAGGTGGACATCGTGGTTGCGATAGGCCCGGTTCCCATGATGAGAGCGGTGAGCGAACAGACACGGCCCTCCGGCATAAAAACGCTCGTCAGCCTTAATTCCGTGATGGTGGACGGTACGGGGATGTGCGGGGGGTGCCGGGTAACGGTTAACGGCGAAAAACGCTTTACCTGCGTGGACGGTCCGGAGTTCGACGGTCACCACGTCAATTTCGAGGAGCTCATGACTCGGCTCAATACCTATCGCGATGAGGAGGCCCTATCGATGCGGGAGCACAGGTGCAGGCTTGAAGGAGGCCGGCCATGAAGGAGAAAATTCCCCGTCAGCCGATGCCCGAACAGCCGCCCGCGGAAAGGGTGCGCAATTTCAAGGAAGTGCCGCTGGGCTACTCCGACGAGATCGCGCGGCTCGAGGCGTCACGCTGCCTTCAGTGCAAGCGTCCCACCTGCGTGGAAGGCTGTCCGGTGCGTATCGATATCCCGGCGTTCATCAAAGCGATCCGCGACGGTGAGTTCCTGGAATCCATCCGCGTTATAAAAATGACAAATTCCCTCCCGGCCGTCTGCGGGCGGGTATGCCCGCAGGAGGAGCAGTGCGAAAAACTGTGTGTGCTGACGAAGAAGGGTGAATCGGTCGCCATAGGGAAGCTCGAGCGCTTTGCCGCCGATTACGAGCGCGAGCGCAAACAGCTTGAAATACGGGCGGCGGTAGAGAGGAAAAACGGGCGCGTGGCCGTTGTCGGTAGCGGTCCGGCCGGACTTACCGCGGCGGGCGAACTCGCCAAGATGGGCTACCGGGTGACGGTCTTCGAGGCCTTCCACAGCGCCGGGGGCGTGCTGGTGTACGGCATCCCCGAGTTCCGCCTGCCGAAGGCGATCGTGCAGTATGAGGTAGACGCGCTGGCCAAGCTCGGCGTCGAGATTGTGCTGAACCGCGTCATCGGTTCGGCTGGAACGGTGAACGAACTCCTCGCCGAAGGCTACGACGCGGTGTTCATCGGCACGGGCGCGGGTCTTCCGCTCTTTCTCGAGATACCCGGCGAGAACCTCCAGGGAGTGTACTCGGCGAACGAGTACCTCACGCGGGCCAATCTGATGAAGGCGTATAAATTCCCCGAATACGACACGCCGATCGCGCGCGGCGATTCGATCGCCGTTGTGGGCGGCGGAAACGTGGCGATGGACTCGGCGCGCATGGCGCTGCGCCTGGGCAGTAAAAAGGTGCATCTCATCTACCGCCGCTCCAGGGCCGAGATGCCCGCGCGTGTCGAGGAAGTGCATCACGCGGAAGAGGAGGGCGTGATCTTCCAGCTCCTCACCAACCCGGTGCGCTTCATCGGCGACGAGAAGGGACGCCTTAAGGCAGTCGAATGCGTACGCATGGAGCTCGGCGAGCCGGATGATTCCGGACGGCGAAGACCGGTCGTCGTACAGGGGTCGGAATTCACCATCGACGCGGATGTCGCGATCGTCGCCATCGGCAACGGACCAAATCCGCTTATCCCCAGGACGACGCCGGGACTCGCGCTCAATAAGTGGGGGAACATTGTCGCGGACGGGGAGAGCATGAAAACCAGCCGCAGGGGCGTATTCGCCGGGGGCGATATCGTGACCGGAGCGGCGACCGTTATCCTCGCCATGGGAGCAGGACGAAAGGCCGCACTGGCCATAGACACATACCTTCAGACTGGAGAATGGTAATGGAAAAAAAGATCAAAACCATCGCAGTACTGCAGCTCGTTATGGCGCTGGGCCTCATCCTTTTCTGGGTGGGGTTCTTCACCGTGGGAATGGCCCCGGAGAATCCTCCGCCCTGCTACTTCGCCTATGAGCACTCGTTCCCGGTGCCGGACATCATCATGGCGATCGCGCTCATCCTCTCCTCGGTGCTTCTGTTCAAGGGCAGGCCGACGGGCAAGGCGATATCGCTCGTCTGCGCCGGATCGCTCATGTTCCTCGGCGTGCTCGACATGTGTTTCAATTATCAGAACGGGGTCTATACCGCCTCGACCATGGACCTGGTGTCGAACCTCTTTATCAACATCGCCTGCGTGGTCCTCGGACTCATCATTATCAAAGGCTTCGGCGGCGACGTGCGCTGAAGTCGACGCCACCCGACTGTACGAGCGGACGCCGCGGGGCGTTCGCCTTTTCGTTTTCATCGACAAATTCTTCGTTGCAATACGAACGATCGCGGCTATACTCTATCGGAATCCATAAGGAGGCGATATGGCATATCGACGATCGATCATCGCGGGCGCGTCGGAGGACCGCCTGGAGCGGCTCATCGAGGCGCGCCTTGCGCCGGGCGCCGACAAGGAAAACATCGACGCGCGGATATGGGACCTTTTCGGCGAGGAGTGGTGCGTGATGTTCACCGATCTTTCGGGCTTTTCGCGCGGTGTCGCGAAATTCGGCATCATACATTTTTTGCAGACCATCTACGAGTCCGAACGCATTCTCATCCCCATAATCGAGGACCACGATGGGATACTCCTGAAGGTTGAAGGAGACAGCTTCCTGGTCATATTCCGGAACGTCAGAAAAGCGCTTCAGGCCGCCGTCCACATGCAGCGCGTGCTGAAGGCATATAACGCGGACAAGGTGGAGGAGGAAAAGGTCTTGCTGTGTGTGGGGCTCGGATTCGGCAAGATGCTTCGCATCGGCGACACCGACGTCTTCGGGGCCGAGGTGAACGCGGCGAGCAAGCTCGGCGAGGATACGGCGAAGGCATGGGACATCCTTGTGACCGAGGCGGTGAAGGAGGCCGCGGGCAATGTGCCGGACATGGCATTCGAGGAGATAGACGATATTCCGCCGGGGGCCGGCAGGGCGTACCGTTCGCTCTATTCAATCGATTAGCCGAGAATAGGCCAATCCGTGCACTCCGCCGGAGGCGGCGAATATGAACATATGTGAAAACTGCGAACCCGAGGAAAAACTTCTGCTCTGTTGCCCGCGTTTCCCTTCCACGGGAGAGCAGATTCAGTACGCGCTTCCCGACGGATCGAGGGTGATGGCCTGTGTGTATCTCGACGAACAGGCCAGATGCGCGATTTACGAGAAACGCCCCATGGGATGCAGGAAGTTCGAATGCGACCGCATGTCGTCCGCCAAACGCGATATGCGTCTGAAAGACGAATCGCTCCCGTTATGTCTGGAAATCATCCGGAATGAATGGGGAGAGTGAGGGCGGCAGGGGGAGATAGTACATCATTATTCATATAATTTTGTATATTTCTATTTCTATGCTTGACAAAATCCCGGATGTCAGCTAAACACGTCTATAACATCAGGAGAACCATCGTCCTGACGCCCGGCAGGGGCGGAGGGCGGGCACAGGAGGGGCGGCCATGACGAAGTACGCAAAGGCGGTGGAGCAGCTCAACGAGGCGAAGCTCATCATTTCCGACGTCCAGCGCTTCGCGGATGACGAGGACATGAAGGACATAGTGGAGCTTCTCAATATGATCGGGGGCCTTCAGGCGAAATTTAAAAAGAAGGATTCGTAACGGCCTGGTCGTTAACGAAACCCGAGCGGGCTAAAAAACGGCGACCTTATGGCCGCCGTTTTTTGTTTTCAGTGCAGCGGTCGCTTCTTCTTTTCTATATTTTCGGCGAGATGGGCCGCGAATTCGTCGATTCCTTCTCCCGTCTTCGCGCTCGTCCTGAACACCGTCATTTTCTGGTTCACCCTTTTGATGTTTTCCATCACCTCGTCGAGGCTGTAATCCAGGTGGGGAAGAAGGTCGACCTTGTTGAGCAGCAGGGTGTGAGACGAGTTGAACATGAGCGGGTATTTTACCGGCTTGTCCTCACCCTCGGTGACGGAAAGAACAACCACGCGTTCGTCGTCGCCGAGTTCGAACTCCGCCGGACATACAAGATTACCGATGTTCTCGATGATAATCAGGTCGAGCGCATTGAGATCGAAACCTTCCAGGCATTTGCGGATCCACGAGCTCTCGAGGTGGCAGTCCCCGCCGAAGAGCGAGGTCTCTATCTGGACAATGGGAACATCGTGTCCGGCGAGCCTCTCGGCGTCTCTGGTGGTCTTGATGTCTCCCTCGATGACGGCGATGCGGTAGCGGCCCTTGAGCCGGCCTATTACGGCGTCGAGCAGGGTGGTTTTTCCCGAGCCGGGAGAGCTCATGAAATCGACCATATACACCTTTTTCTCCCTGAGGAGCGAACGTATCTCCTCGGCCCTGCTCTCGTTCGACGCGAGTATGTCCTTTAGTACCTTTATCTCCATGGTTGACCTCCAATCCTGATTATTGTCGGAATAGGTGAAGATGCGCAATTACAATTTCATTGAATAATTTATTGATCCCCATTACCCGTCTGGATTGGCCGGTCATACCGATGCCACGTATCCACTGCCCACCTGTTATATTTTCTGATCGGTTTTCTCTCTGATTGCTGCATATCCATCATCCGCATCATCGAGCATCTCGTTTAACCGACATATCATTGACAGCGCCTGCTCGGCGGCCCGGGTTGCCGACAAGGACAACTCTGTGCATATAGAAGCCGTTTTTTCCGCGTCTACCCCGATGCCGAGGAATAAAACTCTGCCGCAGAACTTGTTAAGGTATTCGATGAGCAGGGGGACTGGCAGGGTATGAGTGCCGAATTCCCGGGGGAGTTCATCGCTGAACTCGATAAACTCAACCCGGCCCTCCTCGAGTCCCTGGACCGCATCAACGAGCAGAAGAACATCGGGTGACATCCTTCTGATTGCGGGAAATTCACTTTCGGGTGAATCACCCCCTAAAAAGACGTGCCAGTCGGAGCTCTCCCCGACCATGCGCCCAACGAGTTCTGATACGCCATCGTCGCCCCTGTAAGGATTTCCGATTGCCAGCAGTGCCTTTTTCATGAGGGTAGCCGTCTGATTGTAATGAAACCCTGACGCAGGTCCATGATAATGCTCCTTGCCCCGCAAACGGGCATATCGTTGCACAGCCTGGTTACATGTTCGGGGAAGATTTCAACCTCAGTATACCTTGACAGGTTGCCGAGCTTGAATCTTCCATACTCTCCGCATTTATTGACCATGAGATCATATTCGTCGTCATCCATCTCATAAACCTGTCGCGCAAAATCCAGCGTTCCCATTCCATGACCGGTCCTGATCGCGAATATCTGGTACTGCTCGGCCTGGACGCTGGAACTGTTCCTCGGATCGACGATTCGCTCCGTGAGCCTGTAGAACTGGACCATTAGATTCCCTCAGATCAAATAGTTTTGTGATTCACCAGGATCGATTTTATGAAGCCGGACCATCCATGGAACATACACGTTATGATGCAGCGCCTTGATGCATTCCCCCAGGCGTGGATCGGTTTCCGTTTCCAGCTCGCCGTTTACAAGAGATGTCACCTCTCTTATATCATCCGCCTTTTTAGCCCTGGCAAGAAGATTTATATAACGGTTGTAGAGCGAATGTCCGTGCGAATAACCCATCAGAAGTCTGGCCTCGACATTTATATCCCTTTCGAACAGGATATTCCCAAACAGCGGTTTGTCGATTGCTGGTGGCGTGCCCGCGTCAGAATCGTACAGGGTGTTTTTGATTTTTTGCTCCAGAAGCCCGAGTGCCAGGCCGATGCCGTGGAGGATGGTCGCCGGATGAGGCGGGCATCCGGGAATGAACAGGTCCACGGGGATATGGGATTCAATCCCCGACCATATCCCGTACGCATCGTGGAAAATTCCACCGCTGCATCCGCAAGCCCCCGTGGCGATAACTATCTTTGGGTCGGGGGCAGCTTCGTACGCCCGAATGAGCGGATAGCGCATCATCCTTGTCAGCGGTCCCGTGCAGATGAGTATGTCCGCGTGGCGGGGCGAGGCCACGAGCCTGAAACCGAGACGCTCGGGGTCGAATTGCGGTATAATCGCCGAGAAAATCTCGATATCGCAACCGTTGCAGGAACCGGTGTCAACACGATATACGAAGAAAGAACGCTTGATGTCTTTAAGAAGCTTGAGCTTCTGCTCGAGCGTGTTGTTCCGGGTGATTTTATCGGGGATGGTGTATAATGCGTTCATTGGGCGCTCCTTTGAATGGTCTGCTGAATGTGATTTTCCGCCGTGCCCTGGCGCCGGCACGACGGGCACAGGGTCATCTGGCCGGTTTTATCTTTCAGACTTTTCGCGTCACATCCCGCCGCCTGAAGGCGGGCAATCGCGTACCGTACGAGCCGTTCCGTGGCGTAGGGCTCTTTGCACTCACGGCATCGCGCGAGCTTGAGTTCTCCCCTCACTATAAGATCATCCCTTTTAAGAAGAGACGACAGCATAAATTCCTGCGATAAACCGATGGCTCCGGTGGGGCATACTTCTTCGCACCTGCCGCAGAATATGCATCTGCCATAGTCGATCTGCCATACTAAAGCGTCTTTGCCGCTGTCGGGACGTACATGTATGGCATTCGGAGGACATGCAACCGAGCACGCGCCGCATCCAATGCATTTGTTGAAATCATATTCCGGCTTTCCCCTATACCTGTCGGTCACCTCATACGGTCCCAGTGGATAGTCGAACGTAACGGTCTTGTATTTGCGAGCGATTTCGAGCAGTTTCATTTCAGCCCCCGTCAATCCCTGATTGGCGAATATTTAAGTGTCTGCGAGTATTGCTTCAAATCATCCATCGAAACGACTTTGGATTTTCCTTTCTTGATGTTTACGACCGTGACTCTTTCCGTACAAGAATAGCACGGGTCGAGTGAGGTTACGATCAGTGCGGCGTCCGCGACGGAGTTGCCCCTGAGCTGATAGCGAAGCGACGGCCAGTTGTTGTAGGTTGATGCGCGGGGTCTCCACCTGAAGACTTTCTGGGCGTTACCCTGCATGGTCCAGTGTACATCCTCGCCCCGCGGCGCCTCGACATAGCCGATGCCATACGAATAGGGTTTAACAAAAGCGGTCGGATTGATGATTGGACCTTCCGGCATGGTTTCGAGGGTCTGACGAACGATGGAGACCGATTCAAGGAACTCCCTGAAACGGACGACTTCCCGCGAAAGAACATCGCCGCCTTCCTCAAACGGGACTTCAAACTTGACGCGTTTGTACCAGTCGTACGGATGGTCATAACGGGTATCCTTTTTAAATCCGCTGGCCCTTATGGTCGGCCCGACCGGCGAGAAATCCCGGGCTATCTTTTTTTCGAGGACGCCCACCCCTTTCCAGCGGGTGATGACATTCGGGGCGTCCATAATGGCTTCCCAGCACTCCCTGACCCGCGTCTCGACTTTATCGAGAAGGCCAAGCATCTGATTCCTCTCCGCGTTGGTAATATCCCTGCGCACTCCGCCGACGAGCATCATTCCATAGGTTTTGCGTCCGCCTGTCAGCACCTGTGCGAGCTCCATGGCGTATTCCCTCGCTCTGAACATCTGCATGAAGGCAGTTCCATTGCCGCTCACCTCGCAAGCCAGGCCTATGTTCAGCGGGTGAGAATGGATTCTCTCCGTTTCGAGGCACAAAGTCCGTATGGCCTGAGCCCTGAGCGGTACTGCGATATTCGAAACACCTTCAATGCTTTCAAGACAGGCAACGGAGTGAGCGAATCCGCAGATGCCGCATATCCGTTCGGCGAGAAATGACATCTGGTCATAGTTCATGCGGTTTTCGGCGAGTTTTTCCATCCCCCTGTGGACATAGAACATACGGTAATCGGCATCGATTATGGTCTCACCGTCGACGAACAGGCGGAACTGCCCTGGTTCGTCGGCGGTAATATGGAGCGGGCCCCAGGGAACGTCAATCGTGCCCTCCCCTTCAGGGAAGAGATAATCATACTGAGGCTCGCTGGCAGCGTCGAACGGTTCGTAGCGCTGTCGGTAATCCATGGCGTCTTTTCTGAGCGGATAGACGCCCGCCGGAAAGTCGTCGGGAAGCACGAGCCGCCGGGGATCGGGAAGACCGACCGGCTCTATTCCGAACAGATCCCTCGCCTCGCGCTCGTACCAGATCGCGGCGGGGACCGTCGGGCTGACAGCCGGAAAAGAGGGATCGTGAGCCGGGATAAGGGTCTTCACCACCATCCAGCATTTTTCCTCGACCGGGAGCTCGTCATTTCTTTCGAGTTTGCTCCCCTCCATGGACAGGATATAATAGAGGGCGAAGTTTCCGTTCAACTCGCGCTCGTCGCTGGCCGCCATGCTTGAAAGCCATCCTCCCATGTCGTAATAGAGGCGACGAACCGCTTCGGGAAGATCGTTCCTGTCAACAAGCACCGTTATCTGATCTTCGGGGTGCCTGCTGATAACTTCCGCCTCCAGCTTTTCATTGAGACCGTTAACAAAGCGTTCACCTTTTCTCATTTTTCTACTCCCTGTTTCGACCTATGATCCGAGTATCTCTGAGGCGGCATTTCTCAGCAGAGTGAGCCAGCAATCGGGAGCGAGTATTCCCGCAAGACAGATGAGGATGGCGAAGGCGATCAGCGGCAGATTGGCGCCCATGCCGACTTCGCGACCGTGTACCACCTCGCCGTTTGGCTTGCCAAAGCTCACTTCATTGAAGTGAGACACAAGGCCGAAGAATACAATGGCGAGCCCGGCAAGATATACGGCCACGGCGAAATACTGAGACGCTTCGAACCCCGCCCAGGCCGTATAAAACTCGCTGGTGAAAATGGCCAGTGGAGGAACCCCGGCCAGAGAGAATATCGCCACCGCGAGCAGAGCCGCGGTTATGGGAGCGATTCGCACAAGGCCTCCCATCCTTCGCATATCCCGTGTGCCGTAGATGTGAGAAAGATTTCCGGTTACGCAAAACGCCAGGGCTTTTGTCAGGGAGTGATTCATGACATGGAACAGCATCGCGAACATTCCCAGGGGCCCCCCAAAGCCGAGACCGGTGGCGATTATGCCAAGATGCTCGGTCGAATGATAGGCGAACATCCTCTTGATGTCGTGCTGCCGGAGTATAAAGAGGGATGCGATGACGATGGACAGCAGCCCCACGATCAGCATGATTATCTGAACGTATTCAAATCCCACCGGGGAGCGGCCTATGACCGCGTAGTAGCGTATGATGGCCGCGATCGAGCACTTAAGGAGGATGTCCGACAGCATGGCTGAGGCCGGGGACGGCGCTTCCGCGTGAGCGTCCGGCAGCCATGTATGCATGGGTGCAAGGCCGGCCTTGGTGCCGAAACCGATTACCATGAAGACGAAGATGATCTTCAGCATGTCAGGATGCAGTTCCTGTGCATGGTCCATGAGGGAGGTCCACAGCATCGCCTGGTGGGCATCCCCGATGACCTCGTACGACGAGCTGTACAGCAGTATCGTTCCGTACAGGGCGAACGCCAGCCCGATGCTGCAGATTACGATGTACTTCCATCCCCCCTCGGTTGCCTTCTTGTTCCTGTACAGGGCGACCAGAAATACCGAGGAGAGGGTGGTCGCCTCGATCGCGACCCAGAGAAGAGCTATGTTGTTCGCCGTCACCGACAGTAGCATCGTGAAGGCGAACAGATGGGACAGCGAGAAAAAGGTCCTGGCGTCGCGAAAGGACGTTACGCCTTTATCCATCTCCCATGAAAAATACCTGATAGAATACAGGTTGATAAAGAGTCCCACCACGGAGATAACGGTCACAAAGACTCCGCTGATGGAATCAAACAGCAGCATATCGTTGAAGGCCGTATATCGCTCTCCTCCGATGACGAACGATATGGCGACTAGACCCGCCGTCGCCGTTGCGATGGTCGCCACGGTATGAAGAAGGTATAGAAAAACCCTGTTCTGGCCTCTCGCAAGGGCCCAGATCACAATCGATGACGCGATCGGGATGCCGAGGAGGGCGTAGAATACTGTTTCCATGCTTATGTTTATCATCTCAACCTCTCAGCTCGTCAGCTTTGGATGTATCGAGCGACCCGAAATATTCGAAGAACCGGCCCGCGAGAATGGTCATGATAATTACGGCGAACAACGCGTCGGTCACGATGCCTATCTCGACGGTTTCCGGGGCGTTGAATGCGGTGAGGGCAAGCGTGAGATG
>CAZEAH010000007.1:0-19313 GCA_964510075.1 uncultured Leptospirales bacterium
GGTCACATTCAGAGGCGGGGGATTCTCCTCGGCGTATCGCACCCCGGGAGGAATGCCGATGACGATGAGCAGGCTGAGCATCGTCAAGGGGATTGGACCGGTTCTGCAGATCGCAGAAGGATCGACGATCGATCTGCCGCCCAGGGCCCTCGAGGAGATCGTCGGGCGGACTGATCCGACATGGCCGCGGACCTTTTTCGTGCCCCGCCTTACGGGGAGCGGTGTTTTCACTGACGTATATTCCGTGATGCGCGCATGGGGGGCCAACCACTGCGCACTCTGTTACGGGCATGTGGGCGCGCATTTTGTAACGCTCGCCGCCATGCTCCGTATCCCGGTTGGAATGCATAATATTTCGTGCGAACGAATCTTCAGGCCATCCGCGTGGGACCTTTCCGGAACCGCGGACCCGGAGGCGGCGGACTATCGTGCCTGCGCGGCCCTCGGTCCCCTGTACGGTTCCTATTGACAGGGAAACCGCCGCGGCATACAGGGAGTCGGAGAAGCTCTTTCGCGTGGTCACAGACCAACGGTCTGTACAGTGCGATCCAAACGAAAAAAGGAGTATTGGAAATGGAGATCCCTTTTCGAATAAACCTGGACGGCAAAGTCGCCGTCATCACCGGCGGGGCGGGCGTGCTCTGCGGAGTGTTCGCCTCTGCGCTCGCGGCCTGCGGCGCGCTGGTTGCGATACTCGATCTCAAGGAGGACGCGGCGGGAGGAAAGGCCCGGGAGATTGCCGCGGACGGCGGCAGGGCGATGGGTGTTTCCGCGGATGTGCTGGACCCGGAAAGCCTGCGCGCCGCAGCGGACCGTGTGCGAAAGGAATTCGGTAAGAGCGATATCCTTATCAACGGTGCCGGGGGCAACCATCCCAGGGGCACCACGACGCACGACTGGCTGGAGCCGGGGGATCTTTTACCGGGCGCCGAAGGAACGCGCTCGTTCTTCGACCTGGACCGGGCGAGCGTGGAGTTCGTCTTCGGGCTCAACTTTATCGGGACCCTCCTCACAACGCAGGAGTTCGCCCGCGACATGCTTGGGCGAGGCGGAACGGTGCTCAACGTATCCTCGATGAACGCGTTGCGCCCGCTGACGAGAATTCCGGCCTACAGCGCGGCGAAGGCGGCGGTGAGCAACTTCACCCAGTGGCTCGCCGTGTACCTTGCGAAGTCAAACATCCGTGTCAACGCGATGGCTCCGGGTTTTTTTCTGACCGAACAGAACCGGAGCCTGCTCGTTCAGCCTGACGGCGCGCCGACCCCGAGGGCCGGAAAGATCCTCGCCCACACCCCCCTTGGGCGGTTCGGTACGCCCGATGAGCTTGTCGGCACGCTGCTGAGGCTGGTGGATGAGCGATCATCTGGTTTCGTCACGGGGACCGTGATTCCCGTTGATGGCGGCTTCTCGGCGTATTCCGGTGTATAGGAGGCGACAGTATGATACTGAGCTTCAGATGGTACGGCATGGAGGATCCGGTTCCGCTGCGGTATATCCGGCAGATTCCCGTAATAAAGGGGATCGTCTCGGCCCTCTACGATGTGCCCGTGGGAGAGGAATGGCCGCGCGAAAAAATCGCCGCTCTCCAGCGGGCCGTTCGCGACGAAGGACTCGAGCTTTCCGTAATCGAAAGCATCCCCGTGCACGAAGATATCAAGCTCGGACTGCCGACAAGGGACAGGTATATCGACAATTATCGCCGCAGCATACGCTCGATGGGCGCGCTCGGAATCCCCATCCTGTGTTATAATTTCATGCCGGTCTTTGACTGGATGCGCTCGGATCTGTCGATGGAACTGCCGGACGGTTCCACCGCGCTTTCATACGATCATGACGCCATATCGTCGATCGACCTGAGGGGTGGTGTCCTCGACCTTCCAGGATGGGCGACGAGCTATACGGCGGAGGGACTGCGCTCGCTCCTCGACGCCTATGCCGGTATCGGGACCGACGACCTGTGGAGCAACCTCGAATATTTTCTGAAAGCGGTGGTGCCCGTCGCGGAGGAGAGCGGCGTGCGCATGGGGATACATCCTGATGATCCGCCGTGGCCGATCTTCGGACTTCCGAGAATCATCACCGACGATGCCGCGCTCGAACGGCTTACCTCTATCGTCGACAGTCCCTCGAACGGAATCACCTTCTGTACCGGTTCGCTCGGTCCGAATGCCGGGATGGACCTTGTTAAAAGCATAGGACGCTTTGCCCGCAGGGGTCGGGTGCCGTTCGTTCACGCGAGGAACATCCGGCGTACGGGGGAACGAGGCTTCCACGAAACGGCCCACTGCACCGAGTGCGGGGACGTGGACATGTACCGGATCATCCGGGAGCTGGCGGATGCCGGCTTCGACGGGGCGCTTCGGCCCGACCACGGCAGGATGATCTGGAACGAAAAGGGCCGCCCCGGCTACGGCCTGTATGACAGGGCGCTCGGAGCGATGTACCTTGCGGGCCTGTGGGAGGCCGTAATCGGGTCATTGAAATGAAGCCGTACGAAAAATCGTCCGGGGATTCCGGTGGTAAAGGGTACCGAGATGGGAATGAAAAATGAACGTGCCCGCCGTCTTGAGGACATCGCCCGCCGCTGCGGTGTTTCCATAAGCTCCGTCTCGCGCGTGCTCAATAACGAGCCGGGTGTGTCGGCTGATACCCGCAGACGCGTTCTCGCCGCGGCAGGTCAGCAGGAATTCCGGCCGCGCCCGCGGAAGAGACATCTTTCGCGCGCCATGCTCGACCTGCTGGTCGTTATCCCGGAGGAAGAGGAGCTCTCCGCCAATCCCTTTCTGAATATCTCGGAACTCGCAGGCGCTATCGGCGAGGCCTTTCGCGACGAGAAAAAGCGGATAGAGGTCGCCCCTATAGGCGATTTTCTCGATTCGATCGAAAGGGACGTCGCCGGAGTAGACGGTGTGCTGTTCGCGTACAGGAGCGTGGATGACCGGGCACGAAAACGGCTGGCGGAACTGAAGATACCGTACGTATTCGTCAGCCGCGTGATTTCGGGAGAGAACTACGTTTCATGCAATTACTATAAAAGCATGCTTGGTCTTACCCGCATGATCATCGATTCCGGGCACAGGTGCCTCGGGTATCTCGGCAATGCGGGAAATCCGAATGATGAGGACCGCTTCCGGGGCTTTCAAACTGCGGTCGCGGAGGCCGGTGTGGTGAATACGGTCCGGGTTTCGGCGGGTTCGATTTTCGGCGTCGATGAAAATGCGGCCCGCCTTTTTGCGGACGGACGATGCGACGCCGTGCTCTGTTTCAACGATTTCATGGCGATCAAACTTATCGGTCATCTGAGAGATTTTGGTCTTACGGTGCCCGGGGACATCTCGGTTACCGGTTTCGACGACTCGCCCCTGCGCAGGGTCGCCTCCCCTCTGCTAACCACGGTGCGCCAGCCCACCTCCGAGATGGCCTTCCTGGCCTCGCGCTGGCTGCGCGATAACATCCTTCACAAGAGAAACCGGAGGCTCTGCATAGAGGTGGAGGGAGAGATCATGCCGGGGGAGAGTACGCGATCGCGCGGTTGAGTCATAGACCCGCGGCGTGAGCGTATGCATACGACATGAACAGGCCGAAACCGACGCGCAGGGCCGCGTCGATAAGGATGAGTCTGGGGGCCGCGGCGGGACTCATCCGGGTTACGCTGTCGAGAAACAGCGAACGCACCCTGTCCGCGTACAGCAGGATGAACGGACCGGTAAATACGAGGACAAGGCCGAGCGAAAAAACGATGCGTCCCTCCGTCGAGCCGCCGGAGCAGGTGAGGGGAAGACCGACGGCTATCAGACCGGCGCCGTGAAGAAAGAAGAGCCGGTGGGATATCCAGCGGCGCCAGAGGGCGAGAGCCCGTAATGGCATAACGGCCTCCAGGCATCCCATCAGTACGAGAATGCAACCGAACAGAAATGTATACAGGTCAAGCATGATCATTGTCGCCGTAGCAGTGCTCCCATAGGTGGCGACACGAAGCTGAAATCAAGCGAAAATCCGTTATTTCCCCGGATAAATTTCGCTCGTTTTTTTATTTGACATATATTTCTTTAGAAAAGCGAACTATCGTAATTTCGAGCCCGGTGTAAACCGGGGCATATCAGGCAAATGAGGTATTCATGGCAATAGAGAGAAAGGAGATCATTAAATTCGCAAAGGCGAGGAAGAACTACGATCTGGACGATACTCCTTCGCCCAATCTCTACCGGGACATCTTTCCGTATGACAGAGTGTGCCGGATTCCGTTCGGCAACGAGATGATACCGCTGGTGCCGGCGGCCAGGTTTCGCATCTCCGACACGACGTTCCGCGACGGCCAGCAGGCGCGTCCGCCCTATACGGTAGAACAGATCGGAACCATCTTCGATTTTCTGCATCGGCTTTCAGGGCCCAACGGTCTGGTAACGCATTCCGAGTTCTTTCTTTATACTCAGAAGGACCGCGAGGCCGTCGATCGCTGCCGCTCGAAGGGGTATTCCTTCCCGCGTATCACCTCGTGGATAAGGGCGAACAAGAAGGATTTCGAGCTCGTGAAGGAGATGAAGATCGAGGAAACCGGCATACTTACCTCGGTGTCCGATTATCATATCTTTCTGAAGCTCAACAAGACCCGCCGCGAGGCGATGGAAGAATACCTGGAAATCGTATACGCCGCGCTTGAGAACGACATTATTCCGCGCCTCCATTTCGAGGACATCACGAGGGCGGACTTTTACGGCTTCGTCATTCCGTTCGCGCAGAAACTCGTCCGGATAATGGAAAAAGGAAAGATTCCTATAAAGGTACGCCTGTGCGACACCATGGGGTACGGAGTGACCTATCCCATGGCCGAGCTCCCGCGGTCGGTACCGAGGATGATACGCGCGATGATCGACGAGGCAGGAATGCCCGGCGAGCTCCTCGAGTGGCACGGTCACAACGACTTCCATCGCGGTTTTACCAATGCGACCTACGCGTGGATGTACGGTTGCGAAACGGTCAACACGACACTGCTGGGTTTCGGAGAGCGCACGGGGAATACGCCGCTCGAGGCGATGGTCGTGGAATACCTTTCGCTGACGGGCGATGATGAAGGAATAGACCTAACTGCGATAACCGATATGGCCCATTACTTCGAGTCGATCGGCTTCAAAATACCCGAGAACTACCCCTTCGTCGGAGCTGACTTCAACGTGACCAGGGCGGGCATTCATGTGGATGGACTCATCAAGAACGAGGAGATCTACAACATATTCAATACCGAAAAGCTTCTCAAGCGGCCGATCGCGATCGCCATAACCGACAAGAGCGGGACGGCCGGGATAGCCCGCTGGCTGAACAGCCACCTCGGGCTGGCCGGCGAAGGCGCCATCGACAAGAAACACCCCGGCGTCGTCGGCATGCACAAGGAGATCCTGAAGCAGTACGAGGCGGGGCGCGAGACGTCGATGTCGAACGAGGAGCTCGAGAAACTGGCCAGAAAGCACCTGCCGGTATACTTCATCTCCGACTTCGACCGGATCAAGTTCCGCGAGAAGAAATACGCCTTTTCGCTGCTCGAACGTTTTCTGGAGAACGCGGATATCAGATCGATGCAGCGCGAAAAACAGGAGGCGCGGCTCCAGGAGCTCGTGGATGAATATCCTTTTGTGTCGTTCGCGTATGTCGTCGATACAAACGGCGATAAGGTGACACGGCATATCACACAGCTGTCGGACAAGTCGAAGTACGACAAGAACCTCATCGACAAGAACTACGCCGATCGGGACTGGTTCATCAATGTGGTGAAGACGGGGAAGATATATGTATCCGACATCTTCACCTCAAAGATCACCGGAAGTCTCATGATAACGGTATCCGGTCCGATTAGCGACGAAAACGACAAGCTGGTAGGTGTGCTCGGTCTCGACATCCGTTTCGAGGACGTCGCCAAGATCGAGGATATGGACGTAAGCGAAAGCACCGGCAAGAACTAGGGGCTTTCCGGAAACCCTCTCGAGGAGGCCCGGTGTTCGCCGGGCCTCTTTGTTTTTAAACGGGGAGATATGCGGTGTCGGGAGAGTGATATGTGCCTAAATGTAGCGCTCGATCGTTTCCATAAGGGCTTCTTCGAGATCGGAAAGGCACGAAATCCTTTCCTCGAAGGTCAGAGAATCGAATGAAGCAATGCTCTCGTTCTCTCCGATCGTTTCGGTGGAAGCGGTCGCCGACGCGTACGTTGTGTCGATGGAAATCGCCGCCGAGAGCGTGATCAACGCTCCGTCGCGCCTTCGGCGTACTTTGATGTTGAGAAGAGTGTTCATGGCAATTCAGCCCGTTCCCTGCCGATATCGTCATGAGCGGATATCCACGAGGGGATCTCATCCTTCAAGAGCCGGATGTCCCCGTCGCGGGTCAGATTGTGGTCGCCGTCGGGAACCACAACGACCCTCCGCTCGACAGCGAGCACATCCCGCAGAATGCGCGCGTTGCGGACGTCGACAATGCGGTCTTCGGCCCCATGTATAACGAGCGTCGGCGCGGAGACCGAACGTGCGGCTGAGACAATGTCGAGGGCACGCGCTTCCCTGAAAAACCCGTTCCCGACGGGTATTCCGTCAATCATCGTAGATCCTTCTTCCGGAAGGTCCGAAAGGTCGATTCCGCCGGAAAGCGTATGGAGCAGACCGGCAAGGTCGACCGGGGTAGCGATGAGTGTCAGGGAGCGAAGGTCTCCTGGCAGTGATGCCGCGTAGAGGAGAGCTACTACGCCACCCATGCTCGAACCGACAAGGTGCAGGGAACGGGCGCCGCGTGTCCGAAGGAACGCCACTGCCGATTCAAGGTCGCGGACTTCACGCAGGATCGAGAATTTTCGGAAGCTGTCCGGCATTCCCGATACGTAGGAGAAATCGAAGGCGAGAAGCGTAAATCCGGTTTCTGTGATATCGGCGGCCAGGTTCACTATTTTATACGCGTCCTTGGAGGAAAAAAGGCCATGGCAGAAGAGCACGGTCCCTCTGGAGCCGCCTGCTGGAGAGTGCAGACGTCCGCTGAGAAGGTCCCCCCGATCGTTGTTGAATATAATATCTTCCGTTTTCATTTCGAATTCATGTATACCAGAATATAGCGCACCAAACGGACCGAGTCCGTAGCGAAAACGGACTACCGAATACCAGATCGGTTGGTATTGGACAATTATAATTTTTATTTTATATTATTTTTAACACTGCACATGCATTTGCGATGGGCGGAGGCCGATGCCGCTTTTTATGGAGATCGCGTCAGGCGTATTTCAGGTTCGAAGTATCCATCCGAAGAGCGCCCGTCGATAACGGTGCGCGTGGGCATGAGAACGAGCACGGGCGCTTTCGGTGTGCCCGTAAAAGACGCATGGAATACAAAGTACGTCGAGGAGGTCTTGGTAAAACCGGGGCCGGAAGACGGCGATAGCGCGTTTGCGTCGTTCTTCATTTCGTAGATGTTAATCCTGATCGCGTCGTCGCCCTCCGCCGTGTATATACCCTTGAAAACGACGGCGCTTGTATGGAGATGGATGATGCATATGGACTGGTAATTTTTCTGGAACTTGAAGGTATAGCCGTAACCGCCCTGGTACAGGAGGCGCCAGGTTCCGTACAGGCGCGATAGGTCGAGCTTTCCGGCGGAATGCAGTCCGGATACGGGCAGGAGGCAGAAAAAAAGAAAAAGAGCAATCGTTCTTTTTATCATGCGGATACGATATAACGGCAAACGCGCATCCGCAATTCTTTTATTTGGGACGGCGGAACAGACTCATAGGGTTACCGGCGGGCGTTCCCCGAGGCGCCGGACGATATCGGCGTTGATGTCGGCGATACGCTCGCAACCGGTAAGGATCATTGCCTGTTCGAGTTCCCTTTTGAGCGAGTTGAGGTAAAAGCTCACGCCCCGCGAACCCATGCCGACGGCCGCGATGGCGATCGGTCGTCCGATGAGTACGTAATCCGCTCCCAGGGCAAGCGCCTTGAGCACGTCTACGCCGGTACGAAAGCCGCCGTCAATCAGAATGCGAATTCGTCCGCGCACCTCCCGTACGATTTCCTCAATGACGTCCATGGTGCCTGCCATCTCGTCCAGCACCCGGCCGCCGTGGTTGGATATGACTATGCCGTGCGCTCCGGTCTCGACGGCGAGCACGGCGTCACGAACGGTCATTATCCCCTTTAAAATAAAGGGTGCGCGCGTGGATCCTATGAGCTCCCGGAGGTCGGACGGGCTCTTCGGGCCCACGGCCTGGTTTTTCATTGTCATGGTCTTGAAGACAACGGCGTCGATGTCCATTCCGACGGCCACTGCGTTTACCTTTTCTGCGGCCTCTATCCGCAGCATCACCTCTCCGTTGTCGGCCCTGGGCTTGAATATGGGCACACCGGCGCCCGATGCCTCCTGAAGGGCCTGCAGACCTATCTTGTACTTGTCGGGTGTCGCTCCGTCGCCGACGAAAGCGATGGTGCCCGCCTCAATACAGCCCTGTACGACCGCGCGGTTGTACTCCAGTTCGTCCATGGCGCCCCCCATGTTGGTGACGCTTCCGGTAATCGGAGCGGCCATTACGGGCAGGGAGAGCGGGTTCCCGAAAAAAGAAGTAGAGGTATCCGGTTGGGTGACGGCGTGGATTACGCGCGTATTGATCTTGAAGCCCTGAAAGGCCTCGCTGTTACGCCTGAACGAGGCGCCTGTTCCGGCGCCGCCCATCCCGGGTACGCCTGTCGGGCAGTCCTTTCCGTCACAGGTTTTACACGCGTAACAGGCCTTTTTAAAACGTTCGCGCGCGGCGACCCTGATGACCTCCATGGAGAGTTCCGCCTCTTCGAATACCTCAATGGTCAGTAGCTCACGGCATCGGCTGACCGCCTCCTCGGCCTCGGCGAGGGTGTCGGCAACGGCAATAATATGACCGGCCTTCTCCACGTTTGAGCGCGGCTCGACTACGCGGTCACCCGGTTTGACGTTAATGAATATTTCGGCTATGCCGGGGATTTTAAGCGCCTCCTCTATTCCGGAGACACGGCGGACAATGCCGGGACGGGTGATGATGGCGCGCTCTATGGCAACCCGGTGATGGAGCGGCTCCAGATTACCGGGCTCCTGGCCAAGGGCGATCTCGATGGCAGCGCGGATGAGGTCGACCCCGGTTGAAAGGGGATAGGTATAGGCGGACATAAAGCCGCCCGAAAGACGGGCAGCGAGCTCTCCGATCATGGGACCGTGGGGGGTAAGCTTGATATCGCCCTTCGCACAGCCGTTGTCGATACCGAGAGCGCGGATTCCCTTTTTCATCACCTCGCAGGCGGCCTGCTGCATCGCTTCGGGGAGCTGAGAGGGCATCGTGTGTCCGGTCTCCACAAAATCGGGGGCGCGCTCGATTATCCTGTCGGCGACGCCTGTGATGGTAATTTCTCCATTATAGACGACCGCGTCTATTGAGAGTTCGGGGCCCTCCATAAATTCTTCTATGATGAGCTCCCCGCTCGGGGAAGCGGCCTTGGCAAATTTGAAGGCATCCGCTATCTGGGTTTTATTGTCTATTCGCATGACTCCTCGAGCTCCCATATTGTCGGTGGGCTTGAGAACGAGCGGAAAGGAGAGCAGTCGACTTGCCTTCTTGGCGTCCGAAAGCGACCATACCGGCAGGAACCTGGGGCATGGGACGTCGTGGGCCGTAAAGCGCATTCGCATCTTGAGTTTGTTTGTCGACGCCTCGGCATCGTCGAATTTGATTCCGGGAAGGCCCAGGGCGTTGGCCACGGCCGCCACAGTCATCGAGGCGTCTGTGCCGACGGTGAGGACCGCGTGGATGGGGGTTATCTCGTTCTGAGTCTTCGCCACGCGAACCGAGCCCTCTATGTCGCGGGTGGACATGACGATCGGGATATCGGCGTATTTCATCCCCAGGGCGTTGGGGTTATAATCCGTCACAATGACCTGATGTCCCATCCTCTTCGCGGCCTGAACCGCGGGAGTCTGAAGAAGTCCTCCACCTATGATCATAATGGTCTTTTTCATGGCGCCCGCCTTTACACGTATGGAGTATTCGGTGTGCCGGGTTATGTCACACTGTATCCATATTTTCGGCCGGAAAGCTCTATTTGATAATCATTTTAAAGGAAGGGATCCGAAATAGTGAGCATAAACTGACTATCTCCATAATAAAACGGGCCATCCTCTCTGACGGGCGATGCGTTTAAGCCTGCGGGCGGGGGTAACGCACATCGGGAAACCCACCTTGTCGAGTACCGGGAGATCGGCCGTGGCGTCAGCGTAATAAAAGGCGTCCTCGAGCGAACTCTGGCTGGATGCGCAGTAGAGTATCACACGATTGAGCTTTTCGGTCCCGTAACAGTATTTTCCGGCGAGCCTGCCGGTCAGTACGCCGTTGTGTACCTCGAGCGAGGTGCAGATGCATTCATCCATACCGAGGTGCTTTCTGACGGGTTCACAGATATAGGTTGTGGAGGCGGAAAGAATGACGGTTTTGCCTCCGTTGGAGCGATGGAATTCGACGGCCTCACGGGCTTCCCGTCGAACCCGGTGGATAAGAATGTCTTCAAAAAACCGCGTGCAGAAATCGCGGATCTTCTTTTCTGGCCAGCCGCGGTATTTCATGACCCAGCGACCCACAATATCGCCGCTGTCCGTTAATCCGGCCCGGTAGAGAATCGACGAATACATGCCATTCACCAGTTCGCTGTGGCTGAGCAGGCCGTTTCTGTACGAGTAGCGGACGAGGTACCTGCCGCTGCTGCCCGAGAGGAGTGTGTTGTCAAGGTCGAAAAACGCTATGTATTTTATCATATCTTTCCCTCTTTAAAATCATCATAATGATGCCGACAGGGGGTGTTTTGTCCATATTTTTGTGCATGGGTGCTCGCGCCGTTTTTTTTATATTTACGTTGACAGTAACCCCCGTGCTCGGATAATCTGTGGTTTTAAGATGAACGGGCTCAAGCGAAAAGACCTACTCGATATACAATCCCTCAGCACCGAGGAAATATCCCTAATCTGTCAGTCGGCGCGTTATTTCAAGGACCTTTTCACACGGTCCGTCAAGACCGTGCCGATCCTCCGGGGGAAGACCGTATGTACTCTGTTTTATGAACCGTCGACCCGGACCCGAATCAGCTTCGAGCTTGCGGCCAAGCGTCTCTCGGCCGACATGATCAATGTGGCGGTGGCGACCTCGAGCGTTGTGAAGGGGGAGTCGCTTATCGATACGGTGCACACTATGGAGGCCATGAAGGCCGATTACATCGTAATGAGACATGCGGCGTCGCTGGCGCCGCATTTTTTATCGAAAAACATCGAAGCGTCGGTTATCAACGCTGGCGACGGCTTTCACGCTCATCCCACGCAGGCCCTGCTGGACACCTATTCGATACTCGAAAAAAAGGGGACGCTCGAGGGTCTGCGCATAGGAATCGTGGGGGACATAAAACATTCCCGTGTTGCGCGCTCGGACATCGAGGCGTTCAAGCGTCTGGGGGCGCGCGTGGTGCTGTGCGGGCCGCCGACGCTGGTACCCGATGAATTCAGGATCTACGAGGTGGATATCTCATACAACCTCGACGAAATACTGCCGGAACTGGATGTGGTCAATATGCTGCGTATACAGCGCGAGCGTCAGAAAGGCTCGCTTTTCCCATCGCTGCGCGAGTACCATCAGCAGTACGCGCTTACCGAGGATCGACTGGCGCGGTGTAAATCGGACATCATCGTGATGCACCCCGGACCCATCAACCGGGGGATCGAGATCGACCACCGGGTTGCCGACAGCCCCAACTCCATCATCAACGAACAGGTCACAAACGGCGTGGCGGTCCGCATGTCGATATTCTACCTGCTCGCCGGGGGGACCCCGCTCGAGGAAATCGATAAGGTATAGCGATGGCGATAATTATAAAGAACGGCAGGGTGGTCGATCCGGCCTCGGGTCTGGACGAAGTAATGGACGTTCACGTCACCGGGGAAATCGTCTCGAAGATCGGCCGGGACATTCCGGTCGAGCCGGGATGCGAGCTTATCGACGCCGGAGGATGCGTCGTGCTTCCGGGGCTTGTGGACATGCACGTTCATTTCCGCGAACCGGGCAGCGAGGACAAGGAAACCATCATCGGCGGATCGACCGTAGCGGTGAAGGGGGGCTTTACCTCGGTATGCACCATGCCGAACACCACGCCGGTCATCGACAACCAGGCCCTGGTGCGCTTCATCAAGCTCGAGGCGGAAAAGGGTCCGATCAACGTGTTCCCGTTAGCGAACATCACCAAGGGGGCCCGCGGCGAGGAGATCACCGAGATGGGCGAGCTGGTGAAGGGCGGCGCGGTCGGCTTCTCCGATGACGGCAGGCCGGTGCTGAGCTCAATTCTCATGCGGCGCGCGCTCGAGTATGCCCGGATGTTCGACGTTCCCATCATATCCCACGCGGAGGACACCCTTCTTTCGGATGAGGGCATCATCAACGAGGGCGTCACCTCGACCCTACTGGGCCTGAAAGGCATACCGCGGGAGGCGGAGGAGGTGATGATAGCGCGCGACGTGCTGCTGGCGCGGCTCACCAGGGGGCGGCTGCATGTCGCGCACGTATCGTCCGCGGGTTCGATAGAGATCATCCGGTGGGCCAAGTCACGCGGCGTACAGGTGACCTGCGAGACGGCCCCCCATTATTTTTCGCTGACGGATGCGGCCGTCGAGGAACACCTCGCAATGGCGAAGATGAACCCGCCGCTTCGCACAGAGGAGGACCGCGTCGCCATGATCGAGGGACTGCGCAGCGGCGTCATCGACGTGATCGCGACGGATCACGCCCCGCACCTCATGAACGAAAAGATGCAGGAACTGGAGTACGCTCCCTTCGGCATAATCGGGCTGGAGACCGCGGTCCCCCTGGTCATAACGGTACTGGTCAAGCGCAACGGGTTCTCCCTGGTTGACGCCTTCAGGCCCCTGACGATCAACCCCTCCAGGATTATCGGGATATCCCGCGGCGAGTTGAAAGCGGGGGCGGCCGCAGACATCACCATCGTCGATCCGGAGAAACGGATAGTTGTCGACGATTCCTTTATCATCTCCCATTGTAAGAACACTCCGTTTATGGGGGCGGAACTCTTCGGTTCCGTGGAGTATACGATCTGTTCCGGGAAGGTGGTGTACGCCCGCGGGCGGTGACCCCATGCCATGGAAACCGACACATCGCCGGTTTCACATATCGCTAATATGATTTCGATGTCTTATGGTTCGTATGGCGCGGATATAAGCGGCATGCCCTTTCAGGGGAAGGGCACCCGTACGCTGAACCTGGTCTCCTGATCGCGCGAGAACTCCACATCCCCCCTGAGCTGTTTGGCCAGCACGCGGACAAGCCCAAACCCCAGACCCGGCGAAGCCGAGATGTCGAAGTCCCTGGGGAGGCCGGGCCCATCATCGACCACCTCCAGCAATAAAGTTCTCTCGGCAAGCTCGAGTGTAATCCGTAGCGTTCCGCCGTGCTGGCCGCCGAAGGCATGTTTGATCGAATTGGTGACGAGCTCGTTCACAATGATGCCGAGGGAGGCGGCCCTTTTAAAATCTATACTGACCGGGGCCATCGAGAAGTGCAGGCCGATTCGCCTCCCTTCATCGAGGTGTGCTCTCACAAGCGCGTGAACTATGCGCTCGACATAGGAGTCGAGGCGTATACGATCGACGCCCTGCGAATCGTAAAGGAGAGCGTAAAGGCCCGAGAGTGTGGCTATTCGGTCACGAATTCTGCCAAGCGGTGCGGCGCTTTCCCCGCCGCGCACCCTGTTGATTTCCAGGGTTACGAGCGAGGTGATCATAGAGAGGCTGTTCTTTACGCGATGCTGGAGTTCTCGGAGGAGGAACTCTTTCTCTCTGAGCGATCGCTCCAGCTCCGTCTCGGCTCGATGGCGCTGGAGTGCCACGGACGCCTGCTTGACGAAGGCCTCGATGATGGATGTATCTTCGAGCGAAGTACCTCGAGGCGCAACCAGGAGGACATTCCCGTATAATATGTCCTTGCGGGCGAAGCCCATACCGTACACGGTCCCTATGTCAAGCAATCTGTCGATCGCCCGGCACACGAACTCCGGCAGGGTCCGGCCCGAAAGCTCATAAAAACCATCGGGGCCGATCTGAACGTGCTGGCGCAGGAGTTCCTTTTGGTGCTCCGGCGGCATGGGTGTCCGTACTCCCACCGGACTCCTTCCGAGAAGCTTTATCACGGAGTCGAGTACTCCTTTTTCTCCGGCAACTGCGCGCACCACGGTCGTT
Organism: uncultured Leptospirales bacterium; assembly: GCA_964510075.1. Classification (GTDB taxonomy): domain Bacteria; phylum Spirochaetota; class UBA4802; order UBA4802; family UBA5368; genus MVZN01. The sequence continues at coordinate 14,269 of CAZEAH010000007.1, forward strand.
CCATCCTCGGGGTCGAATTCGTTAACCAGTATCCTGAATCCGGGCAATAGCTCTTCCAGAGAACGGGCGATGTATTCATATATATTCAGATGCTCCGGCATGTCGATGAAGCCCATCGCCGTGCGGGAAAGGAAGGCCATGTCCGATGAAAACTTGCCGATCTTCTGTTCGGCCGCACGCCGTTCGGCTTCCTTGCGCGTGTACTCCATCCGCGAAAAAAGCAGGGGCGCAATATAGCGCACCATCTCCTCGAGGTCTTCCATGTCGCGGTCGTCGTATCCTCCGGGCCTGTTTGCGAGTGTGATAATGCCGATCGGTCGGTCGCCATACATGACGGGAGAGCAGATGGCGTTTGAAAGCGCCGGGTGACCGGCGGGTGTGGAAGGGCCTTCGTTGCGGTAAAAGGAGTGACCGTCGACAAGACATCGTGCCAACAGGCCTTTCGCCGCTGAATGCGGGTCGTCACGGTTTGGGGTAGTGACACCGCATGAGCCATCACTCATGCCGGTAACGGAAGCATGTACTAGACGCCCCTGGGAATCTATGTAGCCGAAAATGCCAAGACGGCTTTTCAGCATCTCGCGGACGACTTCGAGAATGCCGTCGTAAATCTCGTCGCCGGGCACGGTCAGAAAAAGCTGCGCGATCCTGTTCCGAAGGTAGAGCTTTTTCTCGGAAGCCAGCAGGCGCTCTTCGGCCCGCCTTGTCTCGGTGATGTCGCGCATAAAGGTTCCGATACCCGTACCCCCTCCCTCGAGGGGAACCGGAAACTTTCTGGATTCATACACCCTTCCATTAATGTTCTCCACGTTCATAAGAGGGCGGTTAAGCCGTATCGCCTGTCGATCGGTGATGGCGCGTATTTTCGCCGCTTCCTTTCCGAGCAGAACGGAATCCGTTTTGCCGACCAGATCCCGTTCCTGTTTTCCGAAAAAATTCAGGCTTGACCTGTTTACCATGAGGTACCTGAGGTTTTCGTCTTTTATATAGGCGATATCGTCGGTGGCATCAAGCAGTGTTCGGTAAAGGTCGAAACTCAATCCGTCTGATTTTCGGTTCGTTGGCAAAAATTCGAAGTATTCTGCAGGGGCATTGAGGCCGGGTAGTTCCATATTTTTTTTCCGGCGCCTTTTCGAGGGGTCAGAAGGACTGTGCAGCCGGAGGGCTGTTTTGACTGACCGAACCAAAAGATCCGCGCGCATGTCCCTGTCAATAAATCCGTAGATCGGGATATCCGTTCCTATCTGGCCGACAAGCGGTTCATTGACTGAACAGAGTACCAGTAGCGGGACAACGGAACGCTTCGATACTTCGGACTCGGCCAGTTTGAATTCGGAGTGCAGTAAAAACGCATGATCGACAATAAGAAGCCCGATCGGCGTATCCCGGGCGATTGCCGCGGCTGTTTCGTCGATGGTAGATGCTATGGAAACGGTAAACCCGCCGGATTCAAGTGCATTCTTGATCGACGATAATGCTCTCCCATCCACCGAGGCGAGCAGAATAGTATTTTTTCCGCGATAACTCATCTGAGTGCCGAAAACTGAATGCAGGGCCTCCGGCGGAGCATGTGGTACTCTTCATCTGCTACCGGTGTTACCGTAACATTGTTATCGTGAATTGTGCAATTATTTTACCGGGTGTAGGCCGACGGAGAATGAAAAAAATTAGGGAACGGTGAAGGCTGTATGCACCGGGCCGGGGTGAAGTTTCCGTAAGTTTATGCGATCTCGAGAGTTTTACAGGAGATGGTAACGGAGCCGTCGGGATGTTCGACGACCCTTAGAACCTCCAGGCGAGCGCGCATCGGCTCGAATTTCGGATTTCCGAGATCGATATTGACGGTAATCCGCTCACCGGGGGATAGAGGGATCCGCGTTTCGATTCGCATTCCGGTATGGCTCATGTCGATACAGCGCCCGGTAAGGATCCCCGCGTATCCATCGCGGGTAAAGGAGAGCGGAGCATCCATCTCCATGCGGATGTAATCGCGTCGTTCGTTGTGGTGAAGTCCCGACATGTGTACTTCCCCCTTTGTGTCAGATCCGACGGCCGTCGCCGCGGGTTGTCCGATATGCCTGTTTCTTTTATCGGCGCGCCGGCTTCTCTATTTAAGTGTCGCGTTAGTGGGCCGGCAAGGGGTGAAATACTATTGACTTTGCCGGTTAGGACGACACACTCAAATATGATAAAACATGGCCGCAGGAGTTCGGCGGCACGGGAATTTTCGTGAGAGAGACGAAAAAACAGCTCAAAGCCCGCCTTGATGCGGCGTTCCACATCGGCTTCCAGGCCATGGTGCATGTCGACAGAGACGGGAGAATCCTTGCGATAAATGCTCTGGCGCGCGAGCTGGTCCGAACGGTGTACGGCAGGGACGTCAACCCGGGAGAGGCGGCGGCCGGCATACTGCCCGCGGAGGACGCCGAGAACTTTGCCGAGGGCTTTGTAAAGGCCCTCAGGGGTATTGATTCACCGGAGCGGCTTTTTATTATCGTGAAGGGTGTGAGCGGAGAGGAATACTGGCTTGAATACCAGCTTCGTTCCGTGCGGGTCGACGGAGAGGTTGAAAGCGTGCTCATGGCCGTCGACGACATAACCAGGCGCAAGATAGCCATCGACGAGGTTGCACGCAGCACGCGGAGATACCAGTCGCTGGTGAAGAACTCATCCGACATCATCATAATCCTGAACAGGGAGGGGGTCGTCCGCTATGTCAGCGACAGCGTGCAACAGATGCTGGGCTACCGTCCGAGGCAGCTTGTGGACAGGAACGTCGCGGAATGGATTTTCCCTGAGGACCTGCGCGGGTTTCTGAACGCGCTCGAAAGGACGGTAACCGGCAACGGAACACAGTTCTTTACGCAGTTCAGATTCAGACACCGCAGCGGGGAGTGGGTGTTTTTCGAGGCCGTCGGTAACAACCTGCTCGATGACGAGACAATCCAGGGCCTGGTGCTCAACTGGAGAGATGTTACCGAACGCAAGCATTACGAGGAAATGCTGGCCAGAATAAGCAGGCAGAACGAACTGATTCTGGAAGCGGCCGGCGAGGGCGTATACGGAATAAGCATGGACGGGCGCATCACTTTCGTGAACCCCGCCGCCGCGCGCATGATGGGAATGCGCGTTGAGGACATAATCGGCAGAAACCATCGCGAAGTGGTGCGGCAGAGCCGCGAAAACGGCACGCTGTGCGCGGAAGAAGAGTGCCTGTATTTCGAGGCGCTCCGTGACGGCAGGGTGCATACCGGAGACGGCGTACTCTTCCGGCGCGGGGACGGCACGCTCTTCCCTGTGCAGTATATCGCGACCCCGATACTCGAGCGAGGCCGGATAGTGGGGGCGGTGGTCACCTTTAACGACATCACCGAACGTCGCAGGGCCGAAGAGGAATTGCGCAGGGCCAAAGAGGAGGCCGACGCCGCGAACCGGGCCAAGAGCGATTTCCTCGCAAACATGAGTCACGAAATCCGCACGCCAATCAACAGCCTGCTGGGGTTCCTCGACCTTCTGCTCGAAACCAGGCTTGACGCAGATCAGAGGGAGTACGCGGGCATTATCAGAGACAGCGGCCGCAACCTTCTCGAAATAATAAGCGACATCCTCGATTACTCGAAAATCGAGCGGGGCCGCATGGAGATCGAAAACAGCGCCTTTCTTTCTCGGCCTGCGCTCGAGGGACCGGTGGAGCTCTTCGCGGCGCACGCCTCGGAGAAGGGGATCCGTCTGGTCTCTTTTGTTGATCCGCTCATTCCGCGTACCATCGTCGGGGACTCCCTCCGTGTTCGGCAGGTGATGAACAATCTGATCTCGAACGCCATAAAGTTCACGCCGGAAAACGGTACCGTCACCATAGAAATAGGTCTTAAGGAAAAGCGTGAAAACGGGTGTACGGTATCGTTTTCTGTCGGCGATACCGGTATCGGGATTGCTCCCGACAAACGGGAGATAATATTCGAATCGTTCAGGCAGGAGGACAATTCGATCGCGCGACGTTACGGCGGCACGGGGCTCGGACTGGCGATAAGCTCGAGCTTTGTACGGCTTATGGGCGGCGAGATCGGCCTCGAAAGCTGTCGTGGTGAGGGCAGCAGGTTTTTCTTCGACATTGATTTTGGTACCACGCGGGACGATTCGGAGCTGATGCCGTTCGGCTTCCGGCTCGGGAAAGCGCGACTTATGAGGTTCGGCGGCGAGTCGGCGACGCAGGAGGATATCCTGTGGCGCTATCTGCACGCGCTGGGGATCGAGGCGGTCCATGCGGACCCCGGGGATTCCTTGAATGATGGAGAAGGGACAGTGGTATTTGCCGATGTGAGTATGCAATCCGAGGGGACGATACAGACCGTTATCGGGAGGGCAGGGAGTAATCCTCTGGTTCTGGTCGTTGGAGAGCGTCAGCGTGGTTTAATCGAGACACTGGGAGCGCCCTATCCGGTGACTCTTTGCATGCCGTTGACGGCTTCGAAATGTATAACGGCGATAATAAAGGCTCTGGGACTGGAAGGCCCGAAAACCGACGGTTTGCATGGCGGCGAAGAGATTATTTTTGCCGGAAGGGCGCTTGTTGCGGAGGACGCACCGGCCAATCAGAAGCTAATACGCATCATGCTCGAACGTCTCGGTTTAACGGTCAGCATCGCCCGTGACGGAATCGAGGCGGTGGAGATGTTCCGCGACGGCCGGTATGACATAGTCTTCATGGATATAAGTATGCCCGTTCTTGACGGGATAGAAGCGACGGCCCGTATTCTCGAGATTGAAAGCAGAGAGGGGCGACCCCATGCTCCCATTGTCGCCCTCACCGCGCGAGCCGTTAAAGGCGAACGCGAGCGTTTGCTGGCATCGGGGATGGATGACTATCTTTCGAAGCCGGTCGATATGGCCGCGCTGAGGAGGGTCGCGGTGAGGTTTCTCGGTGGGGAAAAGTCCGAGGAAGAAAAGCACCGCGGGAAGGTCGAAGGCATGGTGGATCCCGACGAAACCGCGGTATCGCTTGGAATAGAGCGCGCCGAACTCGAGGAACTGCTTCGCGATTTCCT